>NZ_JBEOZU010000011.1:0-146677 GCF_040298185.1 Streptomyces sp. NPDC001634
GCCAGATCTGGAAGCACGGCAACGTGTGGAGGTGACTGGTACTAATAGGCCGAGGGCTTGTCCTCAGTTGCTCGCGTCCACTGTGTTGGTTCTGAAACCACGAACAACCCTGCCATGAAGGCGGTGCGGTAGTTCACAGTTTCATAGTGTTTCGGTGGTCATAGCGTGAGGGAAACGCCCGGTTACATTCCGAACCCGGAAGCTAAGCCTCACAGCGCCGATGGTACTGCAGGGGGGACCCTGTGGGAGAGTAGGACACCGCCGAACAATTATTCAGAGCTGGTCCCCGAACTTCGGTTCGGGGACCAGCTCTTTTGTGTTGCGCGACACTTTGCGTTCACTTTGCCCCACCAGCATCCCGGTCATGGGTACTGCTGCAATGCTCAGGGCTGCGGGAGTCGGTGTCGGTGACGAGGTCATCGTGCCGGCCTTCGGGAACATCGAGGTCGCCGAGGCCGTGACCCTGGCCGGTGCGACGCCGGTCTTCGCCGACATAGACCCGGCCACGTACTGCCTCGACCCCGTCGCCGTCGAGGCAGTGGTGTCCTCGCAGACCATTGCAGTAGTCGTGGTCCACCGCTTCGGGCGGTCGGCGGACGTCGCGGGGCTGCACGAGGTGGGCCAGCGACACGGCCTTCTGGTGCTGGAGCAGGGCGAGTCCGAGACGCCGTACGCCGAGGTCGCACAGCGTCGGGAGCGGGCCGCGTTTCTCGACCGGCGGCTGCGAGGCGTGTGGACTCCCGACAGCAGCGGGGGCCACACCTATCAGCAGTACGTCGTGCGGGTGCCGGGCAACGGGCGGCCGGACCGGGATGCCTTCGCACGGGCCTTGAAGGCCAGGGGAGTTGAGTGCCGGGTGCCGGTGAAGACTCCTGTGCACCGTATGCCGGGGTTCCGGCGCGACGTGTATCTGCCCGAGACCGAGCGGGCCGCTGACGAGACGCTCTCGCTGCCGGTGGACGCATTGCTGACGAAGCGTGAGATGAACCGGATCGTCTCCGCGTGCAATGCGCTGGGCGGATTGCTGCAGCGCGCTTTCTGAGGCGGTTCCCTCGTGGTTGGGAGCACAGGCCGGTTCAGGGTATGATCTATTCCGTTGCCGGGAGGGAGACCTCGAAAAGGCAACAGGCCCCTATAGCTCAGTCGGCAGAGCGTCTCCATGGTAAGGAGAAGGTCAACGGTTCGATTCCGTTTGGGGGCTCCGACAAAAGGCCTCGCCCATCAGGGCGAGGCCTTTTTCGTGCTCAGCTCGGGCCCGTTCGGAACGACCCGGGCCCGAACCCGGGCCTTCCCTCAGTCCTTCGGAAGGCCCGGCACCCGCATCGCGAGAATCGCCATGTCATCGGAGGGGGCGTCGGACGCGAAGCGCTCGACGGCGCGCATGATGCGGGCCGCCACGGCGCCCGCCGTAAGGCCCGTGCAGGTCGTGAGGACATCTGTGAGGCCGTCGTCGCCCAACATGCGCGTGCCCTCACGGCGTTCGGTGACACCGTCCGTCACGCACAGCAGGACGTCGCCCGGATCGAGCGTGACCGTCTGCTCGTACAGCTCCAGGTCCTCCATGACGCCGAGCAGCGGCTGTGGTTCCGCGGCCGGTTCGACCGTGCCGTCCTGGCGCAGCCGGAGAGGGAGCGGGTGGCCGGCGCAGACGACCTTCAGGACCGCGCTGCCGTCCTCCTGGGGCCACAACTCGCCATACAGCAGCGTCAGGAACCGGCTGCGGGCGCCCTCGTCGAGGATCGCGGAGTTCAGACGTTCCAGGACCGCCGGGCCGCCGAAGCCTTCGCGGGCCAGCAGGCGCAGGGCATGGCGGGCCAGGCCCGTGACCGCGGCTGCCTCCGGGCCCGTACCGCAGACGTCGCCGATGGCGAAGCCGTATGCGCCGTCGCGGATCGGGAACAGGTCGTAGAAGTCGCCGCCGACCTCGTTGCCCTCGCCCGCCGCGCGGTAGATGACCTCGACCTCGACGCCGTCGACGCGCGGGAGTTCCGGCGGGAGCAGGCTGCGCTGGAGGGACTGGCTGATGGCCGTGCGTTCCGAGTACAGCCGGGCGTTGTCCAGTGCCAGGGCCGCCCTGCGGCTCAGGTCCTCGGCCAGTTCCAGGATTTCCTGGCGGAAGTGTTCGTCCGTCGGCTTGCCCAGCGTCAGCATGCCGATGACGCGGTTGCGGGCCACGAGGGGGAGTACGACCGTTTCGCCGCCCACCGCCGAGGCCGTGGCGAGCGTCGTGCCGATGCCGGAGCTGACCGTTGCGGGCTCGCCCAGTCCCAGGCTCCGCATGGAGGTGCGCAGGGCCGCATCGTGGGCCGCCGCCGCCGGCGCCGTCCAGACCCTGGCGCCCGGTGTGGGAATGGGCTCCGGCGGGGGGATCTTCGACAGGAGCGCCTTGAGCCCGTCGATGCGTTCCTCGTCCTCGTGCAGGACGTAGGAGAGGTAGGGCTCCGAGGCCTGGTCGGCGATCGTGTAGACCGCGCACCAGGTGGCCAGGGTCGGGATCGTCATCTGGGCCATCAGCGCGAGCGTCTGGTCCCGGTCCAGGGTGCCTGCGAGGAGGTCGGAGGCCTCGACCAGGAAGCTCAGCGAGCCGCGACGCAGGCGTTCCAGCTCGCCCAGGCGGGCCGATTCCACGGCCAGGGCGATACGGTCGGCCGCGAACTGGAGGCGCAGCGCCTCCTCGTTGGAGTAGCGGGTGGGCGCCTCGGCGGCGACACCGAGGGAGCCGGTGAGCCGGCCCTCCACCTTCAGCGGGACCGTCACCACCGAGCGCATGCCCGTGCCGTTCAGCAGGGGCACCGCGCCCGGTACGGCCGTCAGGTCGTCGTGGACGGCCGGCATGCGGGCCGAGCCGTAGCGGCCGGGGCCCGCCTCGACGGGGACGCGGGCGAAGCGCTGGCGGGCGGAGGGCAGGCCGGTCGAGGCGCGTACCTCCAACTCCGTTTCGTCGTCGGTCGCCAGGAGGAGGAAGGCCGCGTCGCCGTCGAGCATGTCGCGGGCGCGCTCCACCGTGCGTTGGAGCAGGCCGTCGAGGTCATCCGGGGCCGGGGAGCCGATGAACACCTCGAAGGGGTCGGCCTGGCCGTCCGGGGAGTTTGCCGTGTCGGGTGCGGGCCCGCGCAACGGGGTCTGCAGGACGGCGCGTTCGTGGTCCCGTACGAGCAGACAGACCGTGGACGGTTCGCCGGCCGTGTCCCTTACGCGGAGATGGGAGGCGTAGACCGGGGTCACACGGCCGTTGGCGCCGCGGATGCCGTAGCTGCCCTCCCAGCGCGAGAGTTGGAGGGCCTCCGCGATGCCGGTGCCGGTGCCGGGGGTGTGCGGCCAGGCGGCGAGGTCGGTGAGGGGTTTTCCGGTGACCTTTTCGGCCGCGTATCCGAACAGTTCTTCGGCGTCCTCGTTCCAGGAGGTGATGGAGGACTTGCGGTCGATCTGGACGACCGCGACGCGGACCCGGCCGTCGGCGAGCGGCAACAGGTCTGCGGGGAGGGAGGGCCCCGCCGCGCGCGTGCCCACCGGCCTTTCGGGGAGGTCGAGTTGGAACCAGACCTGTTTGTGCGTGGGTGTGTACTCGACGCCCCAGCGGCCGGCCAGGGCGGCGCAGAGCTGGAGGCCGCGCCCGCCCTCGCGGTCGGGGCTGCCCATGTTGACGGCGGTCGCCTGCAGCGGGATCTCGCGTTCCGGGTACCGGTCGGCGACCTCGATGCGTACGCCGTCGTCGCTGCGCAGGCACAGGACGTCCGCGGCGGTGCCCGCGTGGACGACGGCGTTGGTGACCAGTTCGCTGGTGAGGACCACGGCGTCGTCCACGATGTCGACGAAGCCCCAGCCCTGGAGCGTGTCGCGGACGAAGGAACGGGCGGTCGCGACCGATCGTCCGACGGGCTCGAAGCTGGCGGCCGCGCGCGCGGTGATCACAGAACTCCTCGTCCGGTTGTCGACATGCAGGACTGCCGGGCCGACCCGCTCCTGCCTCGGCAGTGCCTGGTTCCCCCTCGGCCGGGGATCCTGGGGCTGTCCCCCAGAATGCAGTCCGGTGGTCATGGTGCGGTGCCCCTCCGATGCCTGCCCGCTGGTGCTCGTGCCACCGTCCAGACCGGTCGGACCGGTGTGGCTGGACAGCCGCATGCAAGGTTACTTACCTTCGCCGTCCATATGGATGCCGGTCGCCGGTGATTACGTCCGGAGGGTGTGCGAAGCGTGTGCGAAGCTGCCGAACTGTTATGGCCTGGTTCAGGCATGGTGAAACACTGGGCAAGCTTCTAGAGAAGGTCCGGGCAGGCTGAGTGTCTTTCGCCACGACGGGCAGGAGCACGCCCGCGTGCCCGGCACGACGGGCAGCACCACGCACCAGCAACCGGTATGTCGAGCAGTACCCCTGAGCACAGCAGTGATGGTCGACCCCTGCGGGAGGGACACAGTGGAGTCTGGCGCAGCGACGCGGGCCACGAAGACGCGCGCAAAAGGCGGACAGTCCCTGAACAACCAGCGCAAACCGCGCAATGGGACCACCGCGGTGGACACGGTGGCCCTGAACCGGTTGCTGGCGGCCCTGGTGTCGATGCGGGACGGCAATTTCCGGAAGCGGCTGACGGTTCCGGGCGACGGAGTGATGTCCGAAATCGCCGCCGTCTTCAACGAGGTGGCCGCCCGCAATCTGCATCTGACCGGTGAGCTGGCGCGGGTGCGGCGCATGGTCGGTCGTGAGGGGAAGCTCACAGAGCGGCTGGAGACCGGTGCCTGTGAGGGCTCCTGGGCGGCCGCGATCGATGCCTCCAATGCGCTCGTCGATGATCTCGTACGGCCAGTCTCCGAGGTCAGCCGAGTGCTGTCCGCGGTGGCCGAGGGCGATCTGTCGCCGCGTATGGAACTGCGGACGCACGGGCCGGACGAGGCGGGGCATCCGCTGCGCGGGGAGTTCCTGAAGGTCGGGCGTACGGTCAACAATCTGGTCGACCAGTTGTCGACGTTCACCGATGAGGTCACGCGGGTGGCCAGCGAGGTGGGTACCGAGGGCAAGCTGGGCGGGCAGGCCCGGGTACGCGGTATGTCCGGTTCGTGGAAGGACCTCACGGATTCGGTCAATACGATGGCGTATCGACTGACCGCGCAGGTGAGGGACATCGCACTGGTGACCACGGCGGTCGCGAAGGGTGACTTGTCCCGGAAGGTCACGGTTCATGTCGCCGGCGAGATGCTGGAGCTGAAGGAAACCGTCAACACGATGGTGGACCAGCTCTCCTCCTTCTCCTCCGAGGTGACCCGCGTCGCCCGCGAGGTGGGCACCGAGGGCGAGCTGGGCGGCCAGGCGCAGGTGCCCGGGGTGGCCGGCGTGTGGAAGGACCTCACCGACTCGGTGAACCTGATGGCGGGCAATCTGACCGCCCAGGTGCGCGGGATCGCGCAGGTGACGACGGCGGTGGCCAACGGTGACCTGTCGCAGAAGGTGACGGTGTCGGCGCGCGGCGAGGTCGCGCAGCTCGCCGAGACGATCAACCAGATGACCGAGACGCTGCGCACGTTCGCGGACGAGGTCACCCGGGTCGCCAACGAGGTCGGCGCCGAGGGCCGGCTCGGCGGTCAGGCGAATGTGCCGGGTGCGGCGGGTACGTGGAAAGATCTCACCGATTCGGTGAACACGGTCTTCCGGAATCTGACCACTCAGGTGCGGGACATCGCCGCCGTGACAACGGCCGTGGCCAACGGTGACCTGTCACAGAAGGTCACCGTGGACGTCGCCGGCGAGATGCTGGAGCTGAAGAACACCGTCAACGGGATGGTGGACCAGCTGTCCGCCTTCGGCTCCGAGGTCACGCGCGTGGCGCGGGAGATCGGCGTCGAGGGTGAACTGGGCGGCCAGGCGCAGGTGACGGGTGCCGCCGGTACGTGGAAGGACCTCACGGACTCCGTCAACACCGCGTTCCGCAACCTCACCGGCCAGGTGCGCAACATCGCTCAGGTGACGACGGCGGTGGCCAACGGTGACCTGTCGCAGAAGGTCACGGTGGACGTCTCCGGTGAGATGCTTCAGCTGAAGAACACCGTGAACACGATGGTGGACCAGCTGTCGGCGTTCGCCGACCAGGTCACGCGCATGGCCCGGGACGTCGGCACGGAGGGCCGCCTGGGCGGCCAGGCCGTGGTGCCGGGCGTCAGCGGCACCTGGAAGGAACTCACCGACTCCGTCAACTTCATGGCCGGAAACCTCACCTCACAGGTGAGGCAGATCGCCCAGGTGACGACGGCGGTGGCCCGTGGTGACCTGTCGCAGAAGATCGACGTGGACGCGCGCGGCGAGATCCTGGAGCTGAAGAACACCATCAACAACCTGGTGGACCAGCTCTCCGCCTTCGCCGAGCAGGTGACCCGGGTCGCCCGCGAGGTGGGCACGGAGGGCCGTCTCGGCGGCCAGGCGCAGGTCCCGGGTGTGGCCGGCGTGTGGCGCGATCTGACCGACTCCGTGAACGGCATGGCCGGCAACCTCACCACCCAGGTGCGCAACATCGCACAGGTCGCGACCGCGGTGGCGCGCGGTGACCTGTCGCAGAAGATCGACGTGGACGCGCGCGGCGAGATCCTGGAGCTGAAGAACACCCTCAATACGATGGTCGACCAGCTGTCCAACTTCGCCGAGCAGGTGACGCGGGTGGCCCGTGAGGTGGGCACCGAGGGCATCCTCGGCGGGCAGGCGGAGGTCCAGGGTGTCTCGGGCACCTGGAAGGACCTCACGCAGTCCGTGAACTTCATGGCGAACAACCTGACCATCCAGGTGCGCAACATCGCCGAGGTCACGACCGCGGTCGCCAAGGGCGACCTGTCAAAGAAGATCACGGTCGACGCCAAGGGCGAGATCCTCGAACTGGTCACCACCGTCAACACGATGGTCGACCAGCTGTCGTCCTTCGCCGAGCAGGTGACGCGGGTGGCCCGTGAGGTGGGCACCGAGGGCATCCTCGGCGGCCAGGCGCACGTCCCCGGCGTCACCGGCATCTGGAAGGACCTCAACGACAACGTCAACCTGATGGCCAACAACCTGACCACGCAGGTGCGCAACATCTCCCAGGTCGCGGCGGCCGTCGCCAACGGCGACCTGACACGGACCGTGACGATCGAGGCGCGCGGCGAGGTCCAGCAGCTCGCCGACACCTTCAACACCATGGTGAAGACGCTGAGTTCGTTCGCCGACCAGGTCACCAAGGTGGCCCGTGAGGTGGGCACGGACGGCATCCTCGGCGGCCAGGCGCACGTACCGGGTGTGGCCGGTACGTGGAAGGACCTCACCGAGTCCGTGAACCAGATGGCGTCCAACCTCACCGGCCAGGTGCGCAACATCGCCATGGTCACCACGGCCATCGCCAAGGGTGACCTGACCAAGAAGATCGACATCGACGCGCGCGGCGAGATCCTGGAGCTGAAGACCACCATCAACACGATGGTCGACCAGCTTTCCTCCTTCGCCGAGGAGGTCACGCGCGTGGCCCGTGAGGTGGGTACGGAGGGCCAGCTGGGCGGCCAGGCACGCGTGCGTGACGTCGACGGCACGTGGCGGGACCTCACCGAGTCGGTGAACGAGATGGCCGGGAACCTGACCCGGCAGGTGCGCGCCATCGCGCGCGTGGCGACCGCGGTGACCCGCGGCGACCTGAACCTGAAGATCGATGTGGACGCCTCCGGCGAGATCCAGGAACTTCAGGACTACATCAACAAGATGATCGCCAACCTGCGCGACACCACGATCGCCAACAAGGAACAGGACTGGCTCAAGGGCAACCTGGCCCGTATCTCCGCCCTGATGCAGGGGCGCCGGGACCTGGAGGACGTGGCCTCGCTGATCATGAGCGAGCTGACGCCGGTGGTCTCCGCGCAGCACGGCGCGTTCTTCCTCGCCATGCCTCCGGTCGACGGCAAGGACCAGGGCGCGGGCACGGACGACGCGTACGAGCTGCGCATGCTGGGGTCGTACGGCTATTCGATGGGCTCCATGCCGACGTCGTTCCGCCCGGGTGAGGCGCTCATCGGGACGGCCGCCGAGGAGAAGCGCACGATCCTGGTGGAGAACGCGCCGAGCGGCTATCTGAAGATCTCCTCCGGGCTCGGGGAGGCGCCGCCCGCGCAGGTCATCGTCCTTCCGGTGCTCTTCGAGGGGAAGGTGCTCGGCGTCATCGAGCTGGCATCCTTCACGCCGTTCACGCAGATCCAGAAGGACTTCCTCAACCAGATCGCCGAGATGATCGCGACAAGCGTCAACACCATCTCCGTGAACACCAAGACGGAGGTGCTGCTGAAGCAGTCGCAGGAGCTGACCGAGCAACTGAGGCTGCGCTCCGAGGAGTTGGAGCAGCGGCAGAAGGCCCTCCAGGCGTCCAACGCCGAACTGGAGGAGAAGGCCGAGCTGCTGGCCCAGCAGAACCGGGACATCGAGGTGAAGAACACCGAGATCGAGGAGGCGCGGCAGGTCCTGGAGGAGCGCGCCGAGCAACTCGCGGTCTCCATGCGCTACAAGAGCGAGTTCCTGGCCAACATGTCGCACGAGTTGCGCACCCCGCTCAACTCGCTGCTGATTCTGGCCAAGTTGCTCGCCGACAACGCCGAGGGGAACCTTTCGCCCAAGCAGGTGGAGTTCGCCGAGACCATCCACGGCGCCGGCTCGGACCTGCTGCAGCTGATCAACGACATCCTCGACCTGTCGAAGGTCGAGGCGGGCAAGATGGACGTCTCCCCGACGCGTATCGCGCTCGTCCAGCTCGTCGACTACGTGGAGGCCACCTTCCGGCCGCTGACCGCGGAGAAGGGCCTCGACTTCTCCGTACGGGTCTCGCCCGAGCTGCCCGCCACGCTGCACACCGACGAACAGCGCCTGTTGCAGGTGCTGCGCAACCTGCTGTCCAACGCGGTGAAGTTCACCGACACGGGGGCCGTCGAGCTGGTCATCCGGCCCGCGGGCGGCGACGTGCCGATGGCCATCCGGGAGCAGCTCCTGGAAGCCGGTTCGCTGCGGGACCCGGACGCGGACCTGATCGCGTTCTCCGTGGCCGACACGGGTATCGGCATCGCGGCCAGCAAGATGCGGGTGATCTTCGAGGCGTTCAAGCAGGCGGACGGAACCACGAGCCGCAAGTACGGCGGTACGGGGCTCGGGCTGTCCATCTCGCGCGAGATCGCGCGGCTGCTCGGCGGCGAGATCCACGCGCAGAGCGAGCCCGGACGCGGCTCGACGTTCACTCTGTATTTGCCGCTGCACCCGAGTGAACTGCCGCCGCACGGCTATTCGCAGCTCGCGCCCGCCATGGAGGCCGACGAGCTGCTGGCGTCCGAGGCGGAGCTGAACGCGCCGGACATCGAGACCCCGGCCGAGGTGAAGTCGTACCAGGAGACCCAGAACGGGCCCGCGGCGCTCTTCCGGCGCCGCCGCAGGGCGGTGACCGCGGGTGTGCAGCGCGGCGGCGGTGCGGGCCAGGAGCAGTGGGCCGGAGAGCGTGAGGCCGCGCAGCAGCCGCGGCAGGGCGCCCGGTTCGACAGCGAGAAGGTGCTGATCGTCGACGACGACATCCGCAACGTCTTCGCGCTCACCAGTGTCCTGGAGCAGCACGGTCTCTCGGTGCTGTACGCGGAGAACGGCCGCGAGGGTATCGAGGTCCTGGAACAGCACGATGACGTCGCGGTCGTCCTGATGGACATCATGATGCCCGAGATGGACGGCTATGCCACGACCACGGCGATCCGGCGGATGCCGCAGTTCGCCGGGCTGCCGATCATCGCGCTGACGGCGAAGGCCATGAAGGGCGACCGGGAGAAGGCCATCGAGTCGGGGGCCTCCGACTACGTGACCAAGCCGGTCGATCCCGATCATCTGCTGTCTGTGATGGAACAGTGGATGCGTGAGGAGTGACGGGCACCCTGAACGTTCACACGGAGTTGCTGACTGAGTGTGGCCGTTGCCGTGTAGAAGTGCGGTGTACGGGGAACCTTCTGGTCTCCTGCTGCGTTTCTGCTACGTGCACAGTGACATCGCGGTGACAGGGTGTGGCGACGGGCGGGGTGCGGCTACGATGACCGGCACAAGGACGGGCGGCGCAAGGGAGTCGTCCCCTGGGGTGGCGCCGGGCGGCGTCACCCCGAGTCCTGCGGACAGGGGAGGCCCCACGCCGGGGCGAGGAGGGCGGGCCATGGTGCAGAAGGCCAAGATCCTCCTGGTCGATGACCGGCCGGAGAATCTGCTGGCGCTGGAGGCCATCCTCTCTGCGCTCGATCAGACGCTGGTCAGGGCATCGTCCGGGGAGGAAGCGCTCAAGGCACTGCTGACGGACGACTTCGCGGTCATTCTGCTGGACGTCCAGATGCCGGGCATGGACGGTTTCGAAACCGCCGCGCACATCAAGCGACGGGAGCGGACCCGCGACATCCCGATCATCTTCCTGACCGCCATCAACCACGGCCCGCACCACACCTTCCGGGGGTACGCAGCGGGTGCGGTGGACTACATCTCCAAGCCGTTCGACCCGTGGGTACTGCGCGCGAAGGTCTCGGTGTTCGTCGAGCTCTACATGAAGAACTGCCAACTCCGTGAGCAGGCGGCCCTGCTGCGGCTCCAGCTGGAGGGCGGCGCGAAGTCCGCGGGAGGCGGCAGCAAGGAGCCGGCCGGTCTCCTCGCGGAACTCTCGGCGCGGCTCGCGGCGGTCGAGGAGCAGGCCGAGGCGCTGTCCAAGCAGCTCGACGACGAGTCGGCGGACGCGGCGGCGGTGGCCACCGCGGCCCATCTCGAACGCAAACTCACGGGCCTGCGCAGGGCGCTGGACGCGCTGGAGCCGGGTGCGGGCAGCGGAACGCCACAGGTGCCATCGCAGAACTGAGGGCTCGCGCCGCATACGTGTGCGGGGCGGTGACGTCGTGCGGCTCGGCCCGGGGCGGAGCCCCGCGACGGCCGCCCCAACGCCGGGTTGAGGTGGCGTCAACTGCGGGCAACACCTCGGACGACACGAACGGGTGAACCCGTGGCCACGCGTGTCACCTGTCGTCTCCACCGGTAACCTCACACTCATGGCCCCACGTCCCGCAGCCAAGAAGTCGCCCGCGAAGAAGGCGGCTGCTCCGAAGAAGGCTCCGGCGAAGAAGGCCCCCGCGAAGAAAGCGCCCGCCAAGAAAGCCGCGGCGAAGAAGCCCGTCCCCGCGCCGGCGCCCAACCCGACCGGGGGCGTGTACAGACTCGTACGCGCTCTGTGGCTCGGCGTCGCGCACGCCGTCGGAGCCATGTTCCGCGGCATAGGACGGGGCGCGAAGGGGCTCGACCCGGCGCACCGCAAGGACGGCCTCGCGCTCCTGCTGCTCGGTCTCTCACTGATCGTTGCTGCGGGCACCTGGGCCAATCTGCGCGGTCCCGTCGGCGACCTCGTCGAGATGCTGGTGACCGGCGCCTTCGGCCGCCTCGACCTGCTCGTGCCGATCCTGCTCGGTGCGATCGCCGTGCGCCTGATCCTCCACCCCGAGCGGCCGGAGGCCAACGGCCGCATCGTCATCGGGCTGTCCGCGCTCGTCATCGGCGTACTCGGCCAGGTGCACATCGCCTGCGGCGCACCCGCGCGCAGCGACGGCATGCAGGCGATAAGGGACGCCGGCGGGCTCATCGGCTGGGGCGCGGCCACACCGCTGACGTACACCATGGGCGACGCCCTCGCCGTACCGCTGCTCGTCCTGCTCACGTTCTTCGGCCTGCTCGTGGTCACCGCCACGCCCGTGACCGCCATCCCGCAACGGCTGCGGCGGCTCGGCGTGAAGCTCGGGATCCTGCACGACCGGGAGGACGACGTCCACACCGAGGACGACGAGCGGTACGACGAGCAGTGGCGCGAAGCGCTGCCCCGCTCCCGGCGGCGCGGGTCCGCCCCCGAGGCGTACGACCCGGACGGAGCCGAGCAGGAGGCGCTCTCCCGGCGCCGCAACCGTCCACGGCGCCCCGCCGTGCAGCCCGCCATGGGGCGGCAGATGGACGCCGTGGACGTCGCGGCGGCCGCCGCCGCGGCCCTCGACGGTGCCGTCCTGCACGGCATGCCGCCGTCCCCGATCGTCGCCGACCTCACCCAGGGCGTGAGCGTGGGCGACCGGACGGAGGCGACGCCGACGCCCGTGCCGGCCGCGCGCCCCCAGCAGGAGAAGCTCCCGGCCGACTCCGCGGTGCCCGATCTGACCAAGGAGGCGCCTCGGGAGCCCCGCGACCTCCCGCCGCGCGCCGAGCAGCTCCAGCTCTCGGGTGACATCACCTACTCGCTGCCGTCCCTCGACCTCCTCGAGCGCGGTGGACCGGGCAAGGCGCGCAGCGCCGCCAACGACGCCGTCGTCGCCTCGCTCACGAACGTCTTCACCGAGTTCAAGGTCGACGCGGCCGTCACCGGCTTCACCCGCGGCCCGACGGTCACGCGCTACGAGGTCGAGCTCGGTCCCGCCGTGAAGGTCGAGCGGATCACGGCGCTCGCCAAGAACATCGCGTACGCCGTCGCCAGCCCCGACGTGCGGATCATCAGCCCGATCCCCGGCAAGTCCGCGGTCGGCATCGAGATCCCGAACACCGACCGCGAGATGGTCAATCTCGGTGACGTGCTCCGCCTGGCGGATGCCGCCGAGGACGACCATCCGATGCTGGTCGCGCTCGGCAAGGACGTCGAGGGCGGCTATGTGATGGCCAACCTTGCGAAGATGCCGCACATCCTTGTCGCGGGTGCGACCGGTTCCGGCAAGTCGTCCTGCATCAACTGCCTGATCACCTCGATCATGATGCGGGCGAGTCCCGAGGACGTGCGGATGGTCCTCGTCGACCCCAAGCGCGTCGAGCTGACCGCCTACGAGGGCATCCCGCACCTGATCACGCCGATCATCACCAACCCGAAGCGGGCCGCCGAGGCGCTCCAGTGGGTCGTACGGGAGATGGACCTCAGGTACGACGACCTGGCGGCGTACGGCTTCCGGCACATCGACGACTTCAACGAAGCCATCAGGAACGGCAAGGTCAAGCCGCCCGAGGGCAGTGAGCGCGAGCTGCAGCCGTATCCGTACCTGCTGGTGATCGTCGACGAGCTGGCCGACCTGATGATGGTCGCGCCGCGCGACGTAGAGGACGCGATCGTGCGCATCACGCAGCTCGCGCGTGCCGCCGGCATCCACCTGGTGCTCGCCACGCAGCGCCCGTCCGTGGACGTCGTCACCGGTCTGATCAAGGCGAACGTGCCGTCCCGGCTGGCCTTCGCCACCTCGTCCCTGGCCGACTCGCGCGTCATCCTCGACCAGCCCGGCGCCGAGAAGCTGATCGGCAAGGGCGACGGGCTCTTCCTGCCGATGGGTGCGAACAAGCCGACCCGTATGCAGGGCGCGTTCGTGACCGAGGAGGAGGTCGCGGCGGTCGTCCGGCACTGCAAGGACCAGATGGCGCCCGTCTTCCGGGACGACGTCACCGTGGGCACCAAGCAGAAGAAGGAGATCGACGAGGACATCGGCGACGACCTCGACCTGCTGTGCCAGGCGGCCGAGCTGGTCGTCTCCACGCAGTTCGGGTCCACCTCGATGCTCCAGCGGAAACTGCGCGTCGGCTTCGCGAAGGCCGGACGCCTGATGGACCTCATGGAGTCACGGCACATCGTCGGTCCCAGCGAGGGTTCCAAGGCACGTGACGTTCTTGTGAAACCCGACGAACTGGACGGCGTGCTCGCGGTGATCCGTGGGGAGTCTCAACCGTAGGGATTCGGGCGCTCCCGGTCCGCCGTACGAGTGGGTCGCCCGGGCGTGGTCGTCCGCATCGGACGCCGAGCTCGGCCATGGGGTCGTGACCCACTCGTAAGCGATCCGTGAGCAACCGTTCCCGTATGACGTACGTCAAGTTGAGCAAGAGGACAGGTATATGTCCCACCATCAGGATGACCGGCCATTCTGATGGCGTACAAAGTCGTACCGCCGGGTTGTCCCATCCTTTCGTACCCCCCCTAGACTGAACCTCCAGCACAGGTGGCTAAACGCTCGAAAGGCGCCCCCGTGTCCATCGGCAACTCCTCTGACGGCAACTCCCCTGAGGACGCACGTCCATTCGAAGACGACCGTGAAGACGTCAGTGCGTCGGACCGCCCCTCGATCGGCCGCGCCCTGCAGCAGGCGCGCATCGCGGCCGGGCTGACCGTCGACGACGTCAGTAACGCCACCCGGGTGCGCAACGTCATCGTGCACGCGATCGAACAGGACAACTTCGCTCCCTGTGGCGGTGACGTCTACGCTCGAGGTCACATTCGCACGCTCGCGCGCGCCGTGCACCTCGACCCGGCCCCGCTGCTCGAGCAGTACGCCGCCGAGCACGGCGGACGGCCCGCCCCGACACCGGCTGCCCCGCTCTTCGAGGCGGAACGTATCCGCCCCGAGCGGCGCGGGCCGAACTGGACCGCGGCCATGGTCGCGGCGATCGTCGCGGTGATCGGCTTCGTCGGGTTCACCCTGCTCAAGGGGACCGACAGCGGGGAATCGGTGAAGACGCCGGTGGCCAAGGGCCCCACGGCGAGCGCCAGCAAGCCCGCGTCGCCCACGCCCCAGAGCAGCAAGCCCGCCGAGCAGAAGCCCGAGCCGTCCGACAGCGCCATCGCGGCCGCACCCCGGGACAAGGTGACGGTCCAGGTGAGCGCCGTCGACGGCCGCAGCTGGATCGCCGCCAAGGATCACAACGGCAGGACCCTCTTCGATGGGCTGCTCAAGAAGGGCGACTCACAGACCTTCCAGGACAAGGAGAAGATCGACCTGGTCCTCGGTGACGCGGGCGCCGTCCAGCTGTACGTCAACGGCAAGAAGATCCAGGACGACTTCCGGCCCGGCCAGGTCGAACGCCTGACCTACACGAAGGGCGACCCCGTCACCGGCTGACGGACGGCTGCGGAACCTGGGAGGCGCCCGAGCGGCACTCAAGGGGCAGGGAAACACGGGGTTGGCCAAGATCGGCCAACCCCGTCGACGTGGGCTGTCAGTGGGACGAAGTAGTCTTGAGCCCATGCCTGAACGCCGTACCGTCGCACTCGTCACCCTTGGCTGCGCCCGTAACGAGGTGGACTCGGAGGAGCTCGCAGGCCGTTTGGAGGCGGACGGCTGGCAGCTCGTGGAGGACGCCGCGGACGCGGATGTCGCCGTCGTGAACACGTGCGGCTTCGTCGAGGCCGCGAAGAAGGACTCCGTCGACGCCCTGCTCGAGGCCAACGACCTCAAGGACCACGGCAGAACGCAGGCGGTCGTGGCGGTGGGCTGCATGGCCGAGCGGTACGGCAAGGAGCTCGCCGAGGCCCTGCCGGAGGCCGACGGCGTGCTCGGCTTCGACGACTACGTGAACATCTCGGACCGCCTGCAGACCATCCTGAACGGCGGTATCCACGCCTCGCACACCCCGCGCGACCGGCGCAAGCTGCTGCCGATCAGCCCGGCGGAGCGGCAGGACACGGCCGCTTCGGTGGCGCTGCCCGGGCACGGTCCGTTGGATCTTCCGGAGGGTGTCGCGCCGGCCTCGGGCCCCCGTGCGCCCCTGCGCCGCCGTCTGGACGGCTCCGCGGTCGCCTCGGTGAAGCTCGCCTCCGGCTGCGACCGGCGCTGCTCCTTCTGCGCCATCCCGTCCTTCCGTGGCTCCTTCATCTCGCGCCGTCCGAGCGACGTGCTGAACGAGACGCGCTGGCTGGCCGAGCAGGGCGTGAAGGAGATCATGCTGGTCTCCGAGAACAACACCTCGTACGGCAAGGACCTGGGCGACATCCGCCTGCTGGAGTCCCTGCTGCCCGAGCTCGCCGAGGTGGACGGCATCGAGCGCGTCCGCGTCAGCTACCTCCAGCCGGCCGAGATGCGTCCCGGTCTCATCGACGTGCTGACCTCGACCCCCAAGGTCGCGCCCTACTTCGACCTGTCCTTCCAGCACTCAGCGCCCGGTGTGCTGCGCGCGATGCGGCGCTTCGGGGACACCGACCGGTTCCTGGAGCTGCTGGACACCATCCGGAGCAAGGCGCCGGAGGCCGGCGTGCGCTCCAACTTCATCGTGGGCTTCCCCGGCGAGACCGAGGCGGACCTGGCCGAGCTGGAGCGCTTCCTGAACGGTGCGCGGCTGGATGCGATCGGCGTCTTCGGCTACTCCGACGAGGAGGGCACCGAGGCCGCGACGTACGACAACAAGCTCGACGAGGACGTCGTCGCCGAGCGCCTGACCCATGTCTCACGGCTGGCCGAGGAGCTGGTGTCGCAGCGTGCCGAGGAGCGCGTCGGCGAGACCGTGCACGCGCTCGTGGAGTCGGTGGACGAGGAGGAGGGCGTGTACGGCCGCGCCGCGCACCAGGCGCCCGAGACGGACGGCCAGGTGCTGTTCACGGGGGGCACAGGTCTCCGCGTGGGCCGTATGGTCGAGGCGAAGGTGGTCGGTACGGAGGGTGTCGACCTGGTGGCCGAGCCGCTCGCGGGCTCGCTCGGGTGTCCTGAGGAGGCGGGCAGATGAGCGGAATCCCGGCATCCGCAGCGGGTGGGCCCCCCTCAGGAGCGCGGGGAGCGGCGGGCGCACACGGTGCCAAGACGGGCAAGGGCGCTCCTGGCGTCCCCGTCGCCAAAGCGGTCAAGGGCCCGGGCGCGCCCGGTGCCTCCGGCTCCCAGGACGGCGTACGGCCGGCCCGGGGCGGCAAGCTGACGGCCGCCGCGGTCAACCAGGCCAGTGTGTGGAATGTCGCCAATCTCCTGACGATGCTCCGCCTGCTCCTCGTGCCGGGCTTCGTCGCGCTCATGCTGGCGGGCGGCGGGTACGACCCGGCGTGGCGCTCGCTCGCCTGGGCAGCCTTCGCCATCGCCATGATCACCGATCTTTTCGACGGTCATCTGGCGCGCACGTACAACCTCGTCACCGACTTCGGGAAGATCGCCGACCCCATCGCCGACAAGGCGATCATGGGGGCGGCGTTGATCTGTCTGTCCTCGCTCGGCGATCTGCCGTGGTGGGTGACCATAGTGATCCTCGGCCGCGAGCTGGGCGTCACCCTGCTGCGCTTCCTGGTGATCCGCTATGGCGTGATCCCGGCGAGCCGGGGCGGCAAACTCAAGACGCTGACCCAGGGCGTGGCCGTGGGCATGTACGTCCTGGCGCTCACCGGGTGGCTGGCAACCCTGCGGTTCTGGGTGATGGCTGTGGCGATCGTTCTGACCGTCGTCACCGGACTCGACTATGTGAGACAGGCCATTGTGCTGCGCAGGCGCGGAATCGCCGAGCGCCGGGCCGCGGCCGAGGAGGCGGAAGGGTGAATTCCCTGGCCGCCGAAGTGCTGCGACTACTCACCGTGAGGGGCGAGACGCTCGCCGTCGCGGAATCGCTGACCGGTGGCCTGGTGGCCGCGGAGATCACCGCGGTGCCCGGGGCTTCCAAGGCCTTCCGTGGCTCCGTGACCGCGTACGCCACCGATGTGAAGCAGGACGTGCTCGGCGTCGACGGCACCCTGCTGGCCGAGCGCGGCGCGGTGGATCCGCAGGTCGCGGCCCAGATGGCGGCCGGCGTGCGCAAGGCGCTCGGCGCGGACTGGGGGCTCGCGACGACCGGAGTGGCCGGACCCGAGCCACAGGACGGGCAGCCGGTCGGCACGGTGTTCGTGGCCGTGGACGGGCCGTTCGAAGAGATTTCCGGCGAACTTGGTGGCGGGAAAGTGGCCTCGCTGCGGTTGAACGGCGACCGTGCGGAAATCCGTATGGAGAGTGTACGGAGCGTGCTCGCATTGCTTCTGGAGCAGCTTGCGGGCGAACAGACTGGGAATGAACGGGCACAGGATACGGAACAGAACGGGGGGACTTGATGTTTGCAGCCCTTAGTGAACACAACAGCGCTCCCCGCACGGCCGCGGCGCAAGGCGGTACGGTGGGGCGTGAAGGATGCGGTTTCGCGGTCCGAGGAGGGAGCCACCGATGATTCTGCTCCGTCGCCTACTGGGTGACGTGCTGCGTCGGCAGCGCCAGCGCCAGGGCCGTACTCTGCGCGAAGTCTCCTCGTCCGCCCGAGTTTCGCTCGGCTATCTCTCCGAGGTGGAGCGGGGGCAGAAGGAGGCGTCCTCCGAGCTGCTCTCCGCGATCTGCGACGCGCTGGACGTACGGATGTCCGAGCTCATGCGGGAAGTGAGCGACGAGCTCGCGCTCGCCGAGCTGGCACAGTCGGCTGCGGCCACCGAACCGGTGCCCGCACCGGTACGTCGCCCGATGCTCAACTCCGTGTCCGTCACCGGTGTCCCACCGGAACGGGTCACGATCAAGGCGCCCACCGAGGCAGTGGACGTGGTCGCCGCCTGACCCTCACGCGCGTGGGCGGGTGGGCGGTGAAAGGTGTGAGAGCCCCGGCCGGGGCTTCTCCGGGGAGACCCGGAGGGGCACGGCCGGGGCTCTTGTGCGTCCAGCACCGCCGGCCCGGGTCCCGTTTGCCGGGCCCGTGCGAGGCGGTCATCGTGGAAGGGCGGGGGCCGGGGTCGTACGAACGCTTGCGGAGGATGCCGATGTACGTCGTGAAGAGCCCCCTGTCCGACACGGACCTCAAGACCGTCTCCGGGGCGCTGCAGGGCGCCCTTGTCGACCTGGTGGACCTCGCCCTCGTGGCGAAGCAGATCCACTGGAACGTGATCGGGCCGCGCTTCCGCTCCATCCACCTCCAGCTCGACGAAGTCGTCGACACCGCGCGCCGCCACTCCGACACGGTGGCGGAACGGGCCTCGGCGCTGGGCGTCCCGCCGGACGGGCGCGCCGCCACGGTCGCCCAGGGCAGCGGCATCGGTTCCGTACCCCAGGGCTGGGTCAAGGACACGGACGCGGTGGGCACGCTCGTGTCGGCGCTGGGTGCCGTGATCGCGCGCATGCGTGAGCGGGTCGGGGCGACCGCCGAGCCGGATCCGGTGAGCCAGGACATCTTCATCGGCATCACCGCGGACCTGGAGAAGCACCACTGGATGTTCCAGGCGGAGAACGGGTGAGCGCGGGCGTCGCGGGGCGGCCCCGCGACCTCGTGGGTCCGGGTGCGGGGGCGGGGTGTGCGCGGGGTGCGCCGTGTTCGACGGATGCCCGGGGCATGCGCTGGGTCCGGTGCGCCTGTGTGCCGCTGGTGCGCCCTCCCTGGCCGTGACGGCCCCGTCTAGGGTCTGGTTCCTCGGGTTGGAGGTGACGGCCATGGCGAGGCGCACAGCGCGCTGGGGGGTTGCGCTGGCGCTGGGTGCGCTGTGGTGGTGGGGGGTGCTCCGACTCGTACTGGCACCCGACGCAGGGGTGCTGGAGGGGGCGGTCGCGACCGGGGGGTGGGGACTGAGCCTGCTGCCGGTGCATTGTGTGCCGAAGACCCGGGCCGTGGGGGCGGCCGGGTCGGACCAGTGGGCACGGTCCTGGGCCCGGTGGCGGGCCGCGAGGGGGCGCGGGAGGGGCGCGCAACCTGGGTGAGGGGTGGGCGAGGGGGAAGCGGGCGGGGCCGGCAGGACGGCGTCCGGGGGTGTTCAGGGGACTCCCGGGGGCGGCTCTTGGCCGGCCCGGCCGCGCGTGCCGCCCGAGGGTGTCACCAGGGCATCGCCACGCCGCCGTTCGGGCGGAGGATCTGGCCCGTGGTGAAGGACGCGGCGTCCGAGGCCAGGTGCAGTACCGCGTGGGCGATGTCCTCGGCTTCGCCGACCCGGCCCAGCGGTGACAGCCGGGCCATGAACGCTTCCGTCCGGGCCTGTGTCTCCCCATGGCGGTCGGTCATCGGTGTACGGGTCCAGCCGGGGGCCACCGCGTTGACCCGGATGCCGTGCCGCCCGACCTCGGTCGCCAGTGTCTTTGTGAGCTGCACCACGGCCGCCTTCGCCGCGCCGTAGCAGAGCAGTCCCGGACCGCCGGTGTCGACGGCGCTCGACGCCATCGTCACGATGCTGCCGCGCGTACCGTCCGCGATCATGCGGCGGGCCGCCTCCTGGCAGGCGTAGAGCACGCCCTTGAAGTTGACGGCCAGCACTCGGTCCAGATCCTCGTCCCGCGTCTCCAGGACGGGGCTGCTGTGCATGATCCCGGCGACCGCGGCCATCGTGTCGAGGCGCTCGCAGGACCCGACCGCCTGCTGGAGCTGCGCCCGGTCGGTGACATCGAGGTGGTGGGTGTGCGCGGTGCCGCCGCGGTCCTTGATCAGGGTCGCCGTCTCGTGCAGGCCGTGCGCGTCACGGTCCGCGCAGTGCACGGTGGCGCCGGCCTCCGCGAACAGCACGGCCGAGGCGCGGCCGATGCCGCTGGCGGCGCCGGTGACGAATGCGGTGCGTCCGCTGAGGTCGTACGCCGTGACGGGCATGACAGCGACGGTACGAGGAATTCTGACGGGTCGTCAATTAGTCGTGCGTGGGCGGCTGCTGCGGTGATCCGCCGTGCGTGGGGCGGGGGCCGGGCCCGACTGGCAGGACGGGCACCAGTAGGTGGGCCGCTCACGGGAGCCGTCGCCCTGGTCGGCCACCCGGACCGGAGTGCCGCAGCGCAGACAGGGGCGGGGCGCGCGGCCGTACACGAAGAGGTCCTGCTCGCGCCGTCCGGTGGTGCTGCGGACCGGGCGGTCGCGATTGGCCTCCAGGAGCCTCTTGGCGAGGAGGGGGAGGCGGGCGGTGTGCTCGGCCGGGAGGTCGCCGACGGGCAGCCACGGAGTCGCCCGGAGCAGGAAGCACAGCTCGCTCTTGTAGACATTGCCGATGCCGGCCAGGTTGCGCTGGTCCAGGAGGGCCTCGCCCAGGGGGCGGGCGGGATCCCGCAGCAGGTTCTCCAGCGCCTTGTCGGGGTCCCAGTCGGGGCCCAGGAGGTCGGGGCCGAGGTGGCCCACGGCGCGGTGCTCATCGGTGGTGCGGAGCAGTTCCAGTACCGGCAGACGGTAGCCGACGGCCGTGCGGTCGACGGTTCCGAGGATCGCCCGGATCTGGTGGGCGGGGCCGCCGCTCCAGCGCTGCCCCGCCGCATAGACCTTCCATGCGCCGTCCATCTTCAGATGGGAGTGCAGCGTGAGCCCGCCCTCGATCCGGGTGAGGAGGTGTTTGCCGCGCGGAGTGACGTCCAGGACGGTACGGCCGGTGAGGTCGGCCGTGGCGTACCGGGGCACCCGGAGGTCGGATCGGGTCAGCACCTTTCCCGCGAGCGCCCCGTGCAGACGCTTCGCGACTTGGTGGACGGTGTCGCCTTCGGGCATGGGTCAAGGGTGACACGTCGGGGCGTTGGCAGGGCGCCCCGCCCATCGGCTGCCCGTCGCTGTGATGCCGGAGCTCATGCCCTGATGCGCAGCCCTCTCGGGGTCGCGATGAAGCCCGCACCCTCAAGGAGGATGCCGAAGGGGGACGAGAGGGCGGAGGCTCCGTTGACGCGCTCGACCGTGACCGTGCCGAGGGAGCCCGCCCGTGCGGCCGCCCCGAGGGCCTCGGCGGCCGTCCGCAGCAGGGCGTCGTCCGTCGGCTTGGCCTCCGGGTCGGAGGGCCAGGCCAGCAGGGTCTTGCCGCCGCGCTCCATGTAGAGCGCCAGCTCGCCGTCGACCAACACCACCAGCGAGCCCGCCTTGCGTCCCGGCTTGTGCCCCGCACCGGTCGGCGGTTCGGGCCAGGGGAGCGCCGCGCCGTACGCGTTCGCCGGGTCGGCGGCCGCCAGGACCACCGTCCGGGCCGGGCCGGTGGACCGGGTGCGGTTCGGCGGGAGGCCCTGCCCCTGCCGTCCGTACGGGGAGCGGGAGCTTCCGGGTTCCACGGTGGAGAAGCCGGAGCCGGAACGCGGGCCTCCGAACCCAGGGCCGGACAGCGGATCCGGGACGGCCGGACCCATGTCGAAGGCGTCGGCGAAGTCGGCGCCGGACGGGTCTTCGAGGCCGTCCGGGCCGTCGAACGGTCCGTACCCGGTGCCGGCGCCGTCCGACGCGTCGAACGGCCCGTATCCGGTACCGGGACTCACGGCCGGGCCGAACTGGTCTGCGTGCCCTCCCGTGAAACCATTCGTGAAGCCGTTCCCGGCGCCGGGCCCCACTCCTGCGCCCGCTCCGGGCAGCGGCTCGCCCCGCTCGCGCGCGTTCGCCACCGCGCGCAACCGGTCCACCGCGCCGTCCATTGCGAACTGCGCCGCGCCCAGTCCCTCGACCACGTACCCGCGTCGTGCCTGACCGCTCTCCTCGAAGACGGACAGGATGCGATACGTGGCGGAGAAGCCGCCCTCCACGCCTTCCGCTGTCACCGCGCCCCGGGTCACCACGCCGTGCCGGTCCAGCAGCGTCCGGGCCAGGGCGTGGGCACGGACGGTGGGGTCGGCCTCACGGGCGGGGAGCAGCGACCAGCGGCCCGCGACGGTCGGCGGGCCGGTACGCGACTGGGGGCGGGCGGCGCCCGTCAGCGAGCCGTACCGCCCGCGCGGGACCGCGCGTTTGGAGCGGTGAGCCGTGGATCCGGCGGTGCGCCCCGAGCCGAGCAGCGACCGCATCGGCGCGAGCGTGTCGTTCGTGAGCCGACCCGACCAGGCCAGGTCCCAGACCGCGTCGGCCAGTTGGGGATCCGTGACGTCCGGATGCGTCGTGGCGCGCACCTGATCCGCGATCTGGCGGAAGAACAGGCCGTAGCCGCCCGAGAGGGCGTCCTGGACCGACTGGTGAAGGGCGGTCAGCTCCAAGGGGTGCGGGGCGGGCAGGAGCAGGGGGGCCGCATCCGCCAGATACAGCGAGACCCAGCCGTCCTTACCGGGCAGAGCGCCCGCGCCCGCCCACACCACCTCACCGGCGGCCGTGAGTTCGTCCAGCATCGCGGGCGTGTAGTTCGCGACACGGGACGGCAGGACCAGCTTCTCCAAGGCGGACGCGGGCACCGAAGCGCCCTGCAACTGCTCGATGGCGCGCACCAGTCCGTCGATGCCCCGCAGCCCGTGCCCGCTGCCGACGTGCTGCCACTGCGGGAGGAACTGCGCCAGCGCGGCCGGAGGCACCGGCTCCAGCTCGTGCCGCAGCGCCGCCAGCGAACGGCGCCGCAGTCTGCGCAGCACCGCCGCGTCGCACCACTCCTGGCCGATGCCCGCCGGATGGAACTCCCCCTGGACGATGCGTCCGGACGCCGCGAGCCGCTGAAGCGCGCCCTCGGTGACGGCCACGCCGAGTCCGAAGCGCGCGGCCGCGGTCGCCGAGGTGAACGGGCCGTGCGTGCGCGCGTACCGCGCGAGGAGGTCGCCGAGCGGGTCCTTGACCGGCTCGGTGAAGGCCTCGGGGACGCCCACCGGGAGCGCCGTGCCGAGGGCGTCGCGCAGCCGGCCCGCGTCCTCGACCGCCGCCCAGTGGTCGGCGCCCGCGATACGGACCTTGATGGCGCGGCGGGCGGCGGCCAGCTCCTGGGCCCAGTGCGGCTCGGCCCCCCGCTCCACCAGCTCGGCATCGGTGAGCGGACCCAGCAGCCGCAGCACGTCCGCGACTCCCTCGATGTCCTTGACCCGCCGGTCCTCGGTGAGCCACTGCAGTTCGCGCTCCAGTTCCGTGAGGACCTCGGCGTCGAGCAGCTCGCGCAGCTCCGCCTGGCCCAACAGCTCGGCCAGCAGCCGGGAGTCCAGCGACAGCGCGGCCGCGCGCCGCTCTGCCAGCGGTGAGTCTCCCTCGTAGAGGAACTGTGCGACGTACCCGAACAGCAGCGAGCGGGCGAAGGGGGACGGCTCCGGGGTGGTGACCTCGACGAGCCGCACCTTGCGGGACTCGAGATCCCCCATCAGCTCGACCAGCCCCGGGACGTCGAAGACGTCCTGCAGGCATTCGCGGACCGCCTCCAGGACGATGGGGAACGAGCCGAACTCGCTCGCCACCTGGAGCAGTTGGGCCGCACGCTGGCGCTGCTGCCACAGCGGGGTGCGCCTGCCGGGGTTGCGGCGCGGCAGCAGCAGCGCACGGGCGGCGCACTCGCGGAAGCGAGAGGCGAACAGCGCCGAGCCGCCCACCTGGTCGGTGACGATCTGGTCGACCTCGCCCTTGTCGAAGGCGACGTCCGCGGCGCCGACGGGCGCCTGCTCGGCGTCGTACTCCGTGCCTGCCTTCATCGGCTCCTGGTCGAGCAGGTCCAGGCCCATCAGATCGGCGTCGGGCAGGCGCAGCACGATGCCGTCGTCGGCGTGCATCACCTGGGCGTCCATGCCGTACCGCTCGGCCAGCCGGGCGCCCAGCGCTAGCGCCCACGGGGCGTGGACCTGGGCGCCGAAGGGGGAGTGCACCACGACCCGCCAGTCGCCCAGCTCGTCGCGGAACCGCTCGACGACGATCGTGCGGTCGTCCGGGACATGGCCGCAGGCCTCCCGCTGTTCGTCCAGATACGACAGGACGTTGTCCGCGGCCCGGGCGTCGAGCCCCGCGGCCAGCAGCCGCAGCCGCGCGTCCTCCTTGGGCAGCGAGCCCACCTCGCGCAGGAACGCGCCCACCGCACGGCCCAGTTCGAGGGGCCGGCCCAACTGGTCGCCCTTCCAGAAGGGGAGCCGGCCGGGGACGCCGGGCGCGGGGGAGACCAGGACACGGTCGCGGGTGATGTCCTCGATCCGCCAGGAGCTGGTGCCCAGCGTGAACACGTCCCCGACCCGGGACTCGTACACCATCTCCTCGTCCAGCTCGCCGACCCGGCCGCCGCCCTTCTTGGGGTCGGCCCCGGCGAGGAAGACCCCGAAGAGCCCGCGGTCCGGAATCGTGCCCCCGGAGGTGACGGCGAGCCGCTGGGCGCCGGGGCGGCCGGTGATCGTGCCCGCGACCCGGTCCCACACCACGCGCGGGCGCAGTTCCGCGAAGGCGTCGGAGGGATAGCGGCCCGCGAGCATGTCCAGCACGGCCGTGAACGCCGACTCGGGGAGCGAGGCGAAGGGGGCCGCCCGGCGGACCGCGGCGAGGAGGTCGTCGAACTGCCAGGTGTCGAGCGCCGTCATGGCCACGAGCTGCTGCGCGAGCACGTCCAGCGGGTTCGCCGGAACCTTCAGGGACTCGATGGAGCCGGTACGCATCCGCTCGGTGACCACGGCCGCCTGGACGAGGTCGCCTCGGTACTTGGGGAAGACAACGCCCGTGGAGACCGCGCCGACCTGGTGTCCCGCGCGGCCCACGCGTTGCAGCCCGGAGGCGACGGACGGCGGCGACTCGACCTGGACGACCAGGTCCACCGCGCCCATGTCGATGCCCAGCTCGAGGCTGGAGGTGGCCACCACCGCGGGCAGCCGACCGGCCTTCAGGTCCTCCTCGACGAGGGCGCGCTGCTCCTTGGAGACCGAGCCGTGGTGGGCGCGGGCGAGCACCGGGGGAGCCCCCTGGGCCGCGCCCGAGCCGCCCATCAGCTCGGCGGGAGCGTGGTGCTCCTCCAGCGTCTCGCCGGTCGCCCTCTCGTACGCGATCTCGTTGAGCCGGTTGCACAGCCGCTCCGCCAGCCGACGGGAGTTGGCGAACACGATCGTGGAGCGGTGGGCCTGGACCAGATCGGCGATCCGCTCCTCGACGTGCGGCCAGATGGACGGACGCTCCGCGCCCTCGTTCCCGTCGGCGACCGGGGAGCCGCCCAGCTCGCCGAGGTCCTCGACGGGGACGACGACGGAGAGGTCGAACTCCTTTCCGGACTTCGGCTGGACGATCTCCACCTTGCGGCGCGGCGAGAGGAATCGGGCGACCTCGTCCACCGGACGCACGGTGGCGGACAGGCCGATGCGGCGCGCGGGCTTGGGCAGCAGTTCGTCGAGCCGCTCGAGGGACAACGCCAGATGTGCGCCCCGCTTGGTGCCCGCCACCGCGTGCACCTCGTCCAGGATCACCGTCTCCACGCCTGTCAGCGCGTCACGCGTGGCCGACGTCAGCATCAGGAACAGTGACTCCGGGGTGGTGATCAGGATGTCCGGCGGGCGCGTGGCCAGAGCTCGGCGCTCGGCGGCGGGGGTGTCGCCGGAGCGGATGCCCACCTTCACCTCCGGCTCGGGCAGGCCGAGGCGCACCGACTCCTGGCGGATGCCCGTGAGCGGGCTGCGCAGATTCCGCTCCACGTCGACCGCGAGGGCCTTCAGCGGGGACACGTACAGCACCCGGCAGCGCTTCCTGGAGTCGGCGGGCGGCGGGGTGGATGCCAGCTGATCGAGCGCGGCGAGGAACGCGGCCAGCGTCTTGCCGGAGCCGGTCGGGGCGACCACCAGCACGTCCGAGCCCTCGCGGATGGCGCGCCACGCTCCGGCCTGGGCCGCGGTGGGCGCGGAGAACGCCCCCGTGAACCAGCCGCGGGTCGCGGGGGAGAAGCCGTCGAGGGCTCGGTGTGCGGAGCTGACCATGCGTCCATCCTGCACCCGCCCACTGACAATGCTTTTGACCTGCGCAAACGCGCGGCGACGGCGCGGTGGGCGCGGCACGGGCCGCTCGGCCGTGCCGCAGAATGGGCTCATGGCAGGTTCCGGGGAGCGGGCGCGGCACTGGCGGTACGAGGAACTGCCCGGCGTCGACCTGTTGCGGGCCCACTACATACGCAAGACCTTTCTGCGCCACACCCACGAACACTTCGTGATCGCGGCCGTCGCCGACGGCGTCGACGTCTTCCATCACGGCGGCGCCGACCAGTACGCGGGCCCGGGCGCCCTGGCACTGGTCAACCCCGACACCCCGCACACGGGCCGGGCCGGTGGACCCGAGGGGTTCCGCTACGGGGCCGTCTACCCGTCGCCGCAGCTGGTGTCCGAGATCGCCGCCGAGACCACGGCCATCCGCGGCACCCCCGGCTTCACGAGCCCGGTGCTCGAGGACGCGTACGCCGTCGGCCTGGTCCACGAGGTGCTCCGGGCCGCGGACGAGGGCAACGCGCTCGCCGCCGACACCCTGCTGCGGGTCGCCGTGACCCGGCTGCTCCGGCTCAACGGCGGGCCGATGCCGCAGCGGGCCGTGCGCGCGGCGGGCGCCCGTGCCGCCGCACGCGCGCGTGCCGTTCTGGAGGAGCGGATGGCCGAGCCCCCGACCCTGGAACGGCTCGCGGCCGACCTCGGCACGAGCCCCTTCGCGCTGCTGCGCGCCTTCCGCGACACCTACGGGATGCCGCCGCACGCCTGGCTGACCGACGCCCGCGTCCGCCGGGCCCGGCACCTCCTGGACGCCGGTACCGCACCCGCTCAGGCTGCCGTCGCGGTCGGCTTCACCGACCAGCCGCACCTCAACCGCCACTTCACCCGCATCGTGGGCGTCCCTCCGGGGGCCTACCAGCGCGAGCGCCGGAGCGACGGCGGGCGCACCCCGGGGCGCAAGAACGTACAAGACCCGCAAGGGCGGCTGCTCCTACCGTCCGGGGTGTGGCAGAACAGACCGCTCTCGCAGACATACACAGGGAAGACGACGGAAAGCCGGACGCCGCCGTCGTCCGGGACGCCCTCGGAGTAGGGGTCGCCGTAGGGCTGTCCGGCTTCGCCTTCGGGGTGACCTCGGCCGGCAGCGGGCTCACGCTCCTGCAGACCTGTGCGCTCAGCCTCCTGGTGTTCACGGGTGCTTCGCAGTTCGCCCTCGTGGGTGCTCTTGCGGCCGGGGGCAACCCGTTCACGGCGGCCGCGGGTGCTTTCTTCCTCGGCGTGCGGAACGCGTTCTACGGGCTGCGTCTGTCGCAGTTGCTGGCCCTCCCGCGCGCGGTGCGGCCGCTGGCCGCCCAGTGGGTGATCGACGAGACCACCGCTGTCGCCCTCGCCCAGCCGACCCGGCGCAGCATCCGCATCGGCTTCACCGTCACCGGGCTCTCCCTCTACGTGCTGTGGAACCTGACGACGCTGCTGGGGGCCGTCGGCGCGCAGGCGATCGGCGACACCGACGCGTGGGGGCTGGACGCCGCCGGGCCCGCGGTCTTCCTGGCGTTGCTCGCGCCGATGCTGAAGACCACCACGGAGCGTGCGGTGGCGGGCGCCGCCGTGGTGCTGGGGCTGGGCCTGCTGCCGGTCCTGCCCGCCGGCGTACCGGTTCTGGTGGCGGCACTGGCGGCCCCGGTCGTCCTCTGTGCGGAGGGGCGCCGCCGCAGCATGGGCGGGACCCGGCGGACGACCACCGACGCCGCGCAGGGAGACGACGTCCACAGTAAGGACCTACCAAAGGACGTGCCGGAAAAGCACGTACCGGAGAAGGACGCACTGGGGGAGGACCGTTGAACGTCTGGATCGCGATCGGGGTGACCGCCGTCGGCTGTTACGCCGTCAAGCTCATCGGCCTGCTGGTGCCCGCGGGGATCCTGGAGCGGCCGCTCGTCCAGCGGCTCGCGGCCCTGGTGCCCGTGGCTCTCCTGGCCGCCCTCACGGCCCAGCAGACCTTCGCCGACGGCCGCGCCCTGGTCCTGGACGCCAGGGCCGCGGGACTCGCCGCGGCCGCGGTCGCCCTGCTCCTGCGCGCCCCCTTCCTGCTCGTCGTCGCCGCGGCCGTCATGGTGTCGGCCGCGGCGCGGGCGATGACGGGCTGAGGGGCCTGCCGGACCGCACACCAGGAGCCCGCACCAGAGCCGCGCCCTCTGTCAGCCGATGGCCCGGCCGTACGCCCGCAGGGTGAGCAGCGCCTCGATGGTCACCATCGGGCGGCACTCCAGGGCGGTGCCCGGAGCCCACTGGCACCACCGGATCGGCCAGCCGCCGTCCTCCTGCTGCTCGGCCGCAAGGAAGTCCAGGGTGCGTGCCATCTCCTCGTCGGTGAACCACGCGCGCGCGAGGGAGTCCGGGGCGCGCGCGAAGTCGTACGGGAAGTGGTGCTCGCCCGGCGCGTACCCGGCGGCCACCGGATACGCCTCGAGGCGCTCCGGATCGAGGACCGCGAGCCGTTGTTCGCGCACCAGGCGGCCCAGGCGGTCGGCGGCCGCCTCCGCGCGCCGGCGGTCGGGCGCCGAGTCCAGGAACGCCACAGCGGCCTCCACCTCGTAGGGATGCGAGTTCTCCAGGGACTCGACCGCCTGCCAGCAGAAGTCGGTGGCCCGGAACAGCCATGCGTGCCACACCTCGTTGCGGTGCAGCAGACCCACCACCGGCCCGGTGGTGAGGAGGTCGCTCGGCGGGTTGTCGACGATCGGCACGAAGGGAGCCGCCGGATAGCCCCGCTGGCTGGGATGGATCGCCGGAAGGGCGCCGTCCGGCGTCGACACGGAGGTCAGATAGCGGCACACGCGCTCCACCCGCTGCCCGCCGCAGCGCCCGATCGAGTCCAGGACCCGCAGCGCGTGAGCGGTGTGCAGGGGCTGGCTGACGGGCCCGCGCAGATCGGGTTCGAGGGCGTGACCGTAGCCGTCGTCCTCGTTGAGGTAGGCGGCCAGCGCGGTCTCCACCGGGTCGGCGCCGCCGCCCAGGAAGTGGTACGCGAAACGGCGCTGCTCCAGCACGCGCGCGGTGAGCCACACGAAGTGCTCGGCGCGGGAGAGCGGGGAGGGCGCCGCGGGCGCAGAGGGGAGTGGGGATTCTCCGGAATCGGCCATGGATCAGACCGTAGGACGGAAAGCGTTCTCGACAAGCGGTCCCGGCCAGGGCCCACTCTCAGGGGCGTGATACTGGAGTCATGCGGTTGACGGTCTTCTGGCAGCGGATGGCGGATCACTTCGGTGAGGGGTACGCCGACACCTTCGCGCGCGATCATGTGATGTCGGAGCTCGGCGGGCGTACCGTGCACCAGGCGCTGGACGCCGGCTGGGAGGCCAAGGACGTGTGGCGCGCGGTGTGCACGGCCGTGAACGTTCCGGACGACAAGCGCTGAACGATCACGAAGATCCACAGGCCTCCCCGAATGGCGGCGGCGTCGGTGAGACTTGCTCCGTGGCCCCGACAGACGAGACCGCGCAGGTCGCCCAGCATGAATCGCCGCTCGGTACGGCACAGCCCGACCGCCCCCCGGCGGACGACGGCGCCGTGCCGGGCGCCCGTATGCCGCGCTGGCTGCCGTGCGCAATGGTGCTGGCGCTCTCCCTCGTCGCCGTGTTCCAGCTCGGCAGTTGGGCGTTCCACCAGGTCACAGGCCTGTTGATCAACATACTCATCGCGTTCTTCCTGGCGCTCGCCATCGAGCCCGCGGTGAGCTGGATGGCCGCTCACGGCATGCGCCGGGGCCTGGCCACCTTCCTGGTCTTCCTCGGTCTGATGATCGCCGTGGCCGGGTTCGTCACGTTGCTCGGCTCGATGCTGGCGGGCCAGATCATCAAGATGATCGAGGGTTTCCCGGGCTACCTGGACTCCGTCATCAACTGGATCAACTCGACGTTCCACACCGATCTCAGACGCGTGGACGTACAGGACAGTCTGGTCCACTCCGACTGGCTCAGGAAGTATGTCCAGAACAGCGCCACCGGCGTGCTGGACGTCTCCGCGCAGGTCCTGGGCGGCCTCTTCCGGCTGCTGACGATCGCGCTGTTCTCGTTCTACTTCGCCGCCGACGGGCCGCGGCTGCGCCGTGCGCTGTGCTCCGTACTGCCGCCCGCCCGGCAGGCCGAGGTACTGCGCGCCTGGGAGATCGCCGTCGACAAGACCGGCGGCTACCTCTACTCGCGCGGCCTGATGGCACTGATCTCCGGTATAGCGCACTACGTCCTGCTGGCGGCGCTCGGCATTCCGTACGCGCCCGTGCTCGCCGTCTGGGTCGGCCTGGTCTCGCAGTTCATCCCCACCATCGGCACCTATCTCGCGGGCGCCCTGCCGATGCTGATCGCCTTCACCGTGGCCCCCTGGTACGCGCTGTGGGTGCTGGTCTTCGTCGTGGTCTACCAGCAGTTCGAGAACTACATGCTGCAGCCCAAACTGACCGCGCGGTCCGTGGACATCCACCCGGCGGTCGCCTTCGGGTCGGTCATCGCGGGCACCGCGCTTCTCGGCGCGGTCGGCGCACTGATCGCCATCCCCGCGGTCGCCACGCTGCAGGCTTTCCTGGGGGCGTACGTGAAGCGGTACGACGTCATGGACGACCCCCGGGTCCACGGGCACCGCATACGCGGCGCGGGCAGCCTCACCGCGCGCGTGCGGCGGCTGTTTCCTCGGTGAGGACGGTTCCTGGTACTTGTCGGCTGCCTGGCACTCACCGGCTTCTGGTTCCTGGAACTCACCAGGTGAGCGCAGCCCAGGCGCCCGCGCCGAGCACGGCGGCCGTGTAGCCGCCGACCGCCGCGTACATGATCCGCTGTTTCCTGGCGTCGCTCCAGGACGTGCGCGACAGCAGCCAGGCCAGCGCGGGCAGCACCAGCACCGCGTGCAGGCTCACCCCGTGCAGCGGCTTGAGCGGTGCCGTGGAGTGGTAGGCCGCCTGCTGATGCCCGGTGCGCGACAGCACGACCCCGCGCGCGATCATCGCGGCTCCCGAGAGCAGCGCGACGATCATGATCGCGAACCCGGAGCGCAGCGCGAGCGCCATTCCCAGCGGTCCGTCGGGCCGGTGCCGGAATGCGGCGGCGGCGAACGCCGAGAGCACGACGACCAGGACGCCGCCGCCCACCGCGAGCGTCATCGCGACCACGGTGTCGAACGGCGTCTCGGTGTTGAGGTGCGAGGGTACGTGCCGCCAGGCCTGCAGGGTGATCCCGGCGACCTCCACGACGCAGTCGGCGGCGAACACGACGAGCAGGACTGTGCGCGGCCGCGCACCGATGCGCAGGTACGACGTCACCCAGGTGACCGCGATGAGTGTCAGCCCGAAGGAGAGCCCGAACGTGACGGGCTTGCGCCAGGAGACGGGACCGTCCCAGGGGCCGCCGTCGACGGCGAACACCAGCAGGTGCGCCAGGCCGGACAGCACGAGGACGGCTCCGGTCGCGTAACACAGGCGCTCGGAGGGGCGGGCGGCGTGCCACGGCCACGGGACGGTCGTCCGGCTCCCGGGGTGCGGGGCGGTGGCGGTGCCTGCCGATCGCGCCGAGGCGGTGACGGCAGGGGTACGGATTCCACGGCGGTCCATGGGGACAGCCTCGGCGCGACGGGCCGAGCGGTCGTCGTACGACCGGAGGCTCCTGGCCTACGCCCCGGGAAGTAGGGGCGGTGCGGCCGGGAACCGGCGTTGTCGGTCCGCGAACGTAGTCTCGGAGGCGCCACCTGGTGCGCTTGACACGAAAATCGAACATCCATTCTTATGGAGGCTCCGGCGAGGCTCTCGACGGGGATTTCGACACGGTTTTCATGGAGAAGTGCCCGAGTTATCCACAGGCCGGACGGGCGTCGGGGCGCATTGTCAGTGGCAGGCGTTAGCGTCTTTGACGTGAAGCGATCGACTCAAGCAAACCGGGTGGAACCCATGGCAGGAACCGACCGCGAGAAGGCCCTCGACGCCGCGCTCGCACAGATTGAACGGCAATTCGGCAAGGGCGCGGTCATGCGCATGGGCGAGCGGTCGAAGGAGCCCATCGAGGTCATCCCGACCGGGTCGACCGCGCTCGACGTGGCCCTCGGCGTCGGCGGCCTGCCGCGCGGCCGAGTGGTGGAGATCTACGGGCCGGAGTCCTCCGGCAAGACGACCCTGACCCTGCACGCGGTGGCCAACGCGCAGAAGGCCGGCGGCCAGGTGGCCTTCGTGGACGCCGAGCACGCCCTCGACCCCGAGTACGCCCGCAAGCTGGGCGTCGACGTCGACAACCTGATCCTCTCCCAGCCGGACAATGGCGAACAGGCGCTGGAGATCGTGGACATGCTCGTCCGCTCCGGCGCCCTCGACCTCATCGTCATCGACTCCGTCGCCGCGCTCGTCCCGCGTGCGGAAATCGAGGGCGAGATGGGCGACTCGCACGTGGGTCTGCAGGCCCGCCTGATGAGCCAGGCCCTCCGGAAGATCACCAGCGCGCTCAACCAGTCCAAGACCACGGCGATCTTCATCAACCAGCTGCGCGAGAAGATCGGCGTGATGTTCGGCTCCCCGGAGACCACGACGGGTGGCCGGGCGCTGAAGTTCTACGCCTCGGTGCGCATCGACATCCGTCGCATCGAGACCCTGAAGGACGGCACGGAGGCGGTCGGCAACCGCACGCGCTGCAAGGTCGTCAAGAACAAGGTCGCCCCGCCCTTCAAGCAGGCCGAGTTCGACATCCTCTACGGCCAGGGCATCAGCCGCGAGGGAGGCCTGATCGACATGGGCGTCGAGCACGGCTTCGTCCGCAAGGCCGGCGCCTGGTACACGTACGAGGGCGACCAGCTCGGCCAGGGCAAGGAGAACGCGCGCAACTTCCTGAAGGACAACCCCGACCTGGCCAACGAGATCGAGAAGAAGATCAAGGAGAAGCTGGGCGTCGGCGTGCGGCCGGAGGAGCCCTCCGCCGAGCCGGGCGCGGACGCGGCGAGTGCCACGCCCGCGGCCGAGGACGCCAAGGCTGTGCCCGCCCCGGCGGCCAAGGCTGCCAAGGCCAAGGCCCCGGCAGCCAAGAGCTAGCCCGTGACACGGCGAACCGACTGGGCCGAGTACACCCACCCCGCCGCCCCACAGGGGAGGGGGAGCCGGGGCCACGGGGGGTCCGTCGGGGACGGTGACGGGGGGTACGACGAACTGCGCGACGACGGGGGAGCCGACGGGGGTGCATACGGCGAGGACACTCCGCGCGGCGACGGCCGTGTACGCGGGGGACGCGGGCGAGGGCGGCGGCGCGGTTTCGGGGAACCGGCCGACGGCCCCCAGGACGGGGGCTCCTCCTTCTCGTCGAGGGCCGAGAAGGAGGAGTCCCCTGGGGACGGGGACCCGGCCGAGCGGGCGCGGGCGATCTGTCTGCGTCTGCTCACCGGGACCCCGCGCACGCGGAAACAGCTCGCGGACGCCCTGCGCAAGCGGGAGATCCCCGACGACGTGGCGGACGAGGTGCTGTCGCGCTTCGAGGAGGTCGGCCTGATCGACGACAGCGCCTTCGCGGACGCCTGGGTGGAGTCCCGGCACCACGGCCGGGGCCTGGCCCGCCGGGCGCTCGCGCAGGAGCTGCGGACGAAGGGTGTGGACTCCACGCTGATCGACGAAGCGGTGGGGCAGCTTGATGTTGAGCAGGAGGAGGCCACCGCGCGTGAACTCGTCGACCGCAGGCTGCGCGCGACGCGAGGCCTCGACCGCGACAAGCGCCTGCGCCGTCTCGCGGGCATGCTCGCCCGCAAGGGCTACCCCGAGGGCATGGCCCTGCGGGTGGTCCGTCAGGCGCTGGAGGACGAGGGCGAGGACACGGAGGGGCTGGGGGACGCGGAGTTCTGAACCGCGGACTCCTCGTCGGTGCGGAACCGAAGGGCGGCCCGGCAGGCGAGGAACGCAACGGACGCGGGCCCTGGACACGGTGGACGCGCGGGGGCGCCCATCGCGTTCAGGGCCCGGACTACGCGGTCACCGGCAGGCCCGCCGCCTTCCAGGCCTGGAAGCCGCCCACCAGGTCCGTGGCGCGGTGCAGGCCCAGTTGGCGCAGGGACACGGCGGCCAGGCTGGAGGCGTAGCCCTCGTTGCAGACGACCACCACGCGCAGATCGTGGCTCGAGGCCTCGGGGGCGCGGTGGCTGCCCTGCGGATCGAGGCGCCACTCCAGTTCGTTGCGCTCGACGACGAGGGCGCCGGGGATCAGCCCGTCACGGTCGCGCAGGGCCGCGTACCGGATGTCCACGAGCAGGGTCTCGCCGGCCTGCGCCGCCTCGTACGCCTCCGCCGGCTCCACTCGGTCGAGGTCCGCGCGGACCCGCTCCAGCAGTTCGTCGATGCCGATGGGACCGGGACCTTGGGGTACGGAGCTCACTGCCAGTCCTCCGGGCGCTCGACCTGCTCCAGGCGCAGTACCTGCCCCGTACGGCTGTAGCGGCGGATCTGCGGCAGGGGCGGGTAGTAGGCGTGGACCGAGATCGCGTGCTGCTCGGGGGACTCGTTGAGCACCTCGTGCACATGGTGCCGCCCGAAGGAGCGGCCCGTACCGGCCGGCAGCCGCCGTGCCCGGTCCACGTCCTCGGTGAGTTCCAGGGTCTTCCAGCCGTCGGATGGCAGCCGGACCGCGAGCGAGTTCTCCTTGAGTTCGCCCGATGCGGTGACGAAGGCGCCGACCGAGTCCGCGTGGTCGTGCCACCCGGTGCCGGTGCCTGGCGGCCAGCCGATCAGCCAGGCCTCGCTGCCGCCGGGACCCTCGAGGCGTACCCAGGTACGGCCCTCGGGGTCCAGCGGGAGCGAGGCGATCAGCTCCGCGTCGGCGGCCGTACGGCGCGCGAAATCGAGCAGGTCGGCCTCGGTGGGGGCCTGAACCGCGGCGGAGACGGAGACAGATGGGGATACGGACAACGGGTACCGTCCTGAGGTGATCGCGTGGGAGCGCGCGGTGGTACGGGCACGATGCGCGCGGATGAAAGAAGCCGAGATCAGCAGAACGGGTGACACACGCAGCCCGCATAGCGGACCAGGTCCATATGGACCCTCCGCCACAGGCGCACACAGGTGTCGGTCACGTTCCGGAGTACACCATGGCGGTGTCGGCGGGTCAACTGACAGTCACTATGTGGACCACACGGTGACCGTGTGTGGGAGGAACGCGTTCACACCTCCGGGGCCCGTATCCCGGAGCCCGATCCCTCAGCCCGCGCTCGCAGTGGCCTGAGCCTTCGCCGGGCCGCCCAGCGTCGCCTCCGCCGCCTCGTACAGTTCCGCCGGGCGCACCCCGCCGAGCGCTGTGACCAGGTGGCCGTCCGGGCGGATCAGGAGCACCGTGTGGGGGGCCGCGCCCGGGTAGCTCTCGGCGACCAGCAGTTCCGCGGGGTGCGGCAGGGCCGTCACCGCCGCCGCCAGGCGGGGCATGATCCCGGCCGACACCCAGTGCTTGCGCTCCCACACGCCCGTGCCCGGAGCGACCAGCACCACCAGCAGCGATCCGCGCCCCAGCCGGTCCCGCAGCCGTACGAACGAGCCGTCCTCCGCCGTCACCCGTACGTCCACGACCTGCGCCCCGGGCTCGGTGTCCACCGGCGCCGCCGACTCGGTGCGTGCGGGCGCGAGCGGCGAGCGGGCATACGTCCCCGGTGCGCCGAGCGTGCCGCGTCCCAGATGGCCGTCCGTGAGCAGCGTGTCATGGCCACGGGCGGACCCCGGCACATACGAACGCAGTCCCCCGCCGCCGCGCAGCAACGGCAGCGCCTGGTCGGCGGCGCGCAACCGGGCCGCGACCACCGCCCGGCGCTCCGCCTGGTAACTGTCGAGGAGCGCCTCGTGCGGACCGTGGTGCCAGGCCGACGCCAGCTTCCAGGCGAGGTTGTCCACGTCCCTCAGGCTCTCGTCCAGGCCCTGGGTGCCGAGCGCGCCGAGCAGATGTGCGGCGTCCCCGGCGAGGAAGACCCGGCCGGCACGCCAGCGGCGGGCGAGCCGGTGGTGGACGATGTGGACACCCGTGTCCAGCAAGTCGTATGCAGGGGTGGTGCCTTGGTTCCAGCCCGCGAGCGTCTCCCGGATGCGGTTCACCAGCAGCTCGGGCGTGACCAGGTCCTTGCCCGGCGGCAGCAGCCAGTCCAGGCGCCACACGCCGTCGGGCAGGGGGCGCGCCGTGACCTCGCCGCCCGACGGGCCCGCCGTCCGCCATGGCGGCATCCGGTGCAGCAACGCCTCGCCGGACCACGGCAGTTCGGTGCGCAGGGCCGCCACGGCGTGGCGCTCCACCGCCGTACGGCCCGGGAAGCGGATGTCGAGCAGTTTGCGGACCGTCGAGCGCGGTCCGTCGCAGCCGACCAGGTAACTGCCGCGCCACCAGGTGCCCCGAGAGCCGCGTGTGTGCGCCGTGACGCCCGAGGGCTCCTGCTCGAGGGAGTCCAGCCGGCTCTCCACTGCGATCTTGACCAGTCGTTCGCCGGCGATCGCGTCGCGCAGGGCGCCGGTGAGCACATGCTGGGTGATGTGCAGCGGGGCCGGACCCTCGGCGACGCCGGGTCCCTCGGCCGCGCCCATCCGGTTCTCGGGGGTGCCGTACCCGCCCGCGTGATCCCGCTGCGCACCGGCCGGTTCGAACGCGACCTCCCGCATCAGCTGCTTGCGCCGCATCGACCGCCATCCGGTCCAGCGCAGTCCGTACTCGGCGAGCGGCACCCCGGTCAGCCGTTCCATCAGGGCGGCGGTGTCCTCGCGCAGCACGACAGTGCGTGCGGCCCGCTGTTCGTCCTTGCCGGGCCCCTCGTCGAGGACCACGGACGGCACCTCCTGGCGCGCCAGCGCGAGCGCGAGCGAGAGCCCCACGGGCCCCGCCCCGACGATGATCACCGGGTCCACGATGCGACGCCCCTTGCCCTGGGCGGAGTCCTGGGGAACGTTCGGGAACAGGCAGGTGGAGCGGGGTGCACGATCACACAACGTATGCAACCCATTGCCGCAGCGCCCGTCAAGCGACGAGGGCAGTGGCGTGACGCCACTGCCCTCGCGGAGCAACAGGACTGAGGAGCCGTCAGGCGGCCACGCCCGTCGACTCGGCCCCGGCCACCGCCGCCGGAGGCAGCACGGCCCCGGTCGACTTCTTGCCACGCCGCAGCCGCTTCTCCAGCCAGCTCGCGAACGTCGTCAGCGAGAAGTTGACGGCGATGAAGATGAGGGCGACGACCGTGAAGCTCGCAATGGTGTTGGCACCGTAGTACGAGCTCATCGTGGACGCGGACGCCATCAGGTCGGGGAAAGTGAGGACCGCGCCGCCCAGGGCTGTGTCCTTCACGATCACCACGAGCTGGCTGACGATCGCCGGCAGCATTGCGGAGACCGCCTGCGGCAGAAGGATGAACCGCATCACCTGGTTCTTGCGCAGACCGATCGCCAGCGCGGCCTCCGACTGGCCTTTCGGGAGGGCCAGGATGCCCGCGCGGACGATCTCCGCGAGGACGGCGGCGTTGTAGAGGACGAGGCCCGTGACCACCGCGTACAGCGGGCGGTCGTCCGAACTGACGCTCGTGTACTGGGAGAACAGCGCGACGCCGAAAATCATGAGGACGAGCACCGGGATGGCCCGGAAGAACTCCACGACGACCGCCACCGGGACCCGGATCCATGCGTGGTCCGAGAGCCGGGCGATGCCCAGGACCGCACCCAGCGGCAGTGCTATGAGCATCGAAAGGGCCGCGGCCTTGAGCGTGTTCTGCAGTCCCGGCCAGATGTATGCCGACCAGGCCTCCGTACCGCCGAAGTACGGCTTCCACTTCTCCCAGGCGAGTTGGTCCTTGTCGTCGAGGCTGGTGAACACCCACCACAGGAGTGCGGCCAGGGCGACCAGGAAGACCACGGTGAAGACGACATTGCGCCGCTTGGCCCGGGGCCCAGGGGCGTCGTACAGGAGGGAACTCATCGCTTCACCGCCACCTTCTTGCCGACCCAGCCGAGGATCAGGCCGGTCGGCAGCGTCAGACACACGAACCCGAAGGCGATCACCGCGCTGATCAGCAGGAGTTGGGCCTCGTTCTCGATCATCTCCTTCATCAGGAGGGCCGCCTCGGTGACGCCGATCGCCGCCGCCACAGTGGTGTTCTTCGTCAACGCGATCAGTACGTTCGCCAGCGGGCCCACCACCGAGCGGAACGCCTGCGGCAGCACCACCAGCCCGAGCACCTGCGTGAATCTCAGCCCGAGTGCACGGGCCGCCTCCGCCTGCCCGACGGGCACGGTGTTGATGCCGGCCCGCAGCGCCTCGCACACGAACGCCGAGGTGTAGGCGATCAGACCGAGTACGGCGAGCCGGAAGTTGATGACCTTGAAGTCGGTCGCGCCGAGGGTGACCCCAAGGGTCTGGTTGAGCCCCAGCGAGGTGAACAGGATGATCACGGTCAGCGGGATGTTCCGCACGATGTTCACGTAGGCGGTCCCGAAACCGCGCATCACCGGCACCGGACCGACCCGCATGGCGGCCAGCAGAGTGCCCCAGATCAGGGAGCCGATCGCGGAGAGGACGGTGAGCTGCACCGTCGTCCAGAACGCTCCCAGCAGGTCGTAGCGATCAAGAAAGTCGAACATGAGGTCCCGCGCTTCCGCGTGTCGGACAGGCCCGGGTGCGCCACCCCCCGTGGGCGGCGCACCACGTCAGGCCCTGCTTACTTGACGATGTTGCCGATCTTCGGCGCGGGCTCGTTCTTGTAGTTCGCGGGACCGAAGTTCTTGTCCACGGCCTTCTGCCACGAACCGTCCGAGACCATCTTCTCCAGGGCGGCGTTGATCTTCGCCTTGAGGTCGCTGCCCTTCTTGACGCCGATGCCGTAGTTTTCGTTCGTCATCCTGAAGCCGCCGAGCTTGAACTTGCCCTTGAAGGCGGCCTGCGAGGCATAGCCCGCGAGGATCGAGTCATCGGTGGTCAGCGCGTCGATGGCGCCGTTCTGCAGACCCGTCAGGCACGCCGAGTACGTCGGGTACACCTGCAGGTTGGCGTTCGGGGCGAGCTTGTCCTTGACGTTCTGCGCCGAGGTCGAGCCCGTCACCGAACACAGCTTCTTGGAGTTCAGGTCCGAGGGCGACTTGATTTTGTTCTCGTCGGCGCGGATCAGCACGTCCTGGTGGGCGAGCAGGTACGGGCCCGCGAAGTCGACCTGCGCCTCACGCTTCGGCGTGATCGAGTACGAGGCGGCGATGAAGTCGACGTCACCACGCTTCAGCATGGTCTCGCGGTCGGCGCTCTTCGACTCCTTCCACTCGATCTGGTCCGCGTTGTAGCCGAGCTGCTTGGCGACGTACGTGGCGACGTCCACGTCGAAACCGGCGTACCCCTGGGGCGTCTTCTGACCGATGCCGGGCTGGTCGAACTTGATGCCGATCTTGATCGACTTGCCGCCGGAGGAGGAGCCGCCGTCGCTCTTCTTGTCCGAGCCGCAGGCCGTGGCGGCGGTGGCGAGGGCGAGGACGACGGCCGTCGCGGCGGTGACCTTGCGGAGCTTCATGATGAACTTCCTTTGCAGGGTGAAGAGATACGGACCGAGGGCCCGGGACGCAGAAGGTGGACGGCGGGTGACGCCGGCCATGGCGGACCTCGCGCGGGCCGTCGAGGCCGAGGCGCGGAACGTCGAGGCCGAGGCGCGGAACGTCGAGGCCGTGGCGCGGAACGTCAGTGGTGCAGGATCTTCGACAGGAAGTCCTTCGCACGGTCGCTGCGCGGATTGCTGAAGAACTGATCCGGCGTGGCCTCTTCGACGATCCGTCCGTCGGCCATGAAGACCACCCGGTTGGCGGCCGAACGAGCGAAGCCCATCTCATGGGTGACGACGACCATGGTCATTCCGTCCCGGGCGAGCTGCTGCATGACCTCCAGCACCTCATTGATCATCTCGGGGTCCAGGGCCGAGGTCGGCTCGTCGAAGAGCATGACCTTGGGGTTCATGGCCAGCGCGCGGGCGATCGCCACGCGCTGCTGCTGACCGCCGGAGAGCTGCGCGGGGTACTTGTCCGCCTGGGCGCCGACGCCCACCCGGTCGAGCAGGGCGCGCGCCTTCTCCTCGGCCTGCTGCTTGTCCGTTCTGCGGACCTTGACCTGGCCCAGCATCACGTTCTCGAGCACCGTCTTGTGCGCGAAGAGGTTGAAGGACTGGAAGACCATGCCGACGTCGGCGCGCAGCCGGGCCAGCTCCTTGCCCTCCTGGGGCAGTGGCTTGCCGTCGATCAGGATCTCGCCTGCGTCGATGGTCTCCAGACGGTTGATGGTGCGGCACAGAGTGGACTTCCCCGACCCCGAGGGGCCGATGACCACGACGACCTCACCGCGGGCGATGGTCAGGTCGATGTCCTGGAGCACGTGCAACGCGCCGAAGTGCTTGTTGACGCTCTTCAGGACGACCAGTTCGTCGGTTGCGGCCACCGAGTCCTTGGCCACCGATACTTCGGTCATGTGATGACTGGCTCCGTCCTCGCTCGGTTTCGGAGGACACTAGTAACGCCGTACGACCAGCGTCATTACATCTGAGGGAGATCTGAGCATCACAATCCGATAGCGGCCGGACACGGGCCGTAGCAGCTGTTCGCCGGGTCCGTACCGGCTGGGTAACGGAAACCGCACGCAACCGGAACCCTCTTGACGCCGTCCTTGTTCATCGGCGTGACTGCCATGGTGCACGCGCGGGCGTGCACTTGTTCGTGTGCGCGACGCTTCCCCGTACAAGGCGGGGGAACGGTTCCGTACAGGCCGAAAGCGAACAGGGACCGTACAACCGAGGAACCGGAGGGGGCCGGAATGAGACTGCTCCTCGTCGAGGACGACAACCATGTCGCGGCCGCTCTGTCCGCGGTGCTGGCCCGGCACGGTTACGACGTCACGCACGCCCGCAGCGGCGAGGAGGCCCTCCAGGCGCTCGTCCCCGAGGGCGCAGGCTTCGGCGTCGTCCTGCTCGACCTGGGCCTTCCCGACCAGGACGGCTATGAGGTCTGCGGAAAGATCCGCAAGCGCACCAACATCCCGGTGATCATGGTCACCGCGCGCTCCGACGTGCGCTCCCGGATCCACGGCCTCAACCTCGGCGCCGACGACTACGTGGTCAAGCCGTACGACACCGGGGAACTCCTCGCGCGTATCCACGCCGTCGCCCGGCGCATCCCGCACCTGGACGACACCGGCGCCACCGAGACCGCGCTGCGCCTCGGGCCCGTGCACATCGAACTGCCCACCCGCCGGGTCAGCGTGGACGGTTCGGTGGTCCAGCTGACCCGCAAGGAGTTCGACCTGCTCGCGCTGCTGGCCCAGCGCCCCGGCGTGGTGTTCCGCCGCGAGCAGATCATCAGCGAGGTGTGGCAGACCAGTTGGGAGGGGACCGGGCGCACCCTGGAGGTGCACGTCGCCTCCCTGCGTTCCAAGCTGCGCATGCCCGCGCTGATCGAGACCGTGCGCGGCGTCGGGTACCGGCTCGTCGCCCCGGCCGCCTAGCGGGGACGGGTGGGCGCACGTCTGCTTCCGCTGCTCATCGTCCTGATGGCGTCCGTGCTCCTCGCGCTCGGCCTGCCGCTCGCGGTGAGCCTCGCGGCCGCGGAACAGCAGCGGGTCGTCGTCGACCGCATCGACGACACAGCGCGCTTCGCGGCTCTCGCGCAGTTCGTCACGGACCGGCCCACCGGCTCCCGGGTGGACGACCGGGACGAGCGCGGCGAGACCCTGCGCAAGGAACTCGCCATGTACTACGACGTGTACGGCATCAGGGCCGGTGTCTTCTACCGCGACGACACACCCATGGCCAACGCGCCCGAGAACTGGTATCTGCCCGAGGAGGGCGAGGGTCGCGACGCCTTCAACGAGGCGCTCCTCGGGCGCCGCAGCCATGACCCCGAACAGGTCTGGCCCTGGCAGCACTCGCGGCTCGTGGTCGCCTCCCCGGTCATCCGCGACGGCGACGTCATCGCGGTCGTCGTCACCGACTCGCCCACCGGGCAGATGCGGTCCAAGACCCTGCACGGCTGGCTGCTCATCGGCGCCGGCGAGATCGCCGCGATGCTGCTGGCCGTCGGTGCGGCGCTGCGGCTGACCGGCTGGGTGCTCAGGCCCGTACGGATCCTGGACGCGACGACCCACGACATCGCGACCGGACGTCTCAAGTCCCGTGTCGCCGCCGCCGGGGGGCCGCCGGAACTCCGCCGCCTTGCCCGGTCGTTCAACGAGATGGCGGACAACGTCGAAGAGGTCCTCGAGCAGCAGCGCGCCTTCGTGGCCGACGCCTCCCACCAGTTGCGCAACCCGCTCTCCGCACTGCTGCTGCGCATTGACCTGCTCGCCCTCGAACTGCCCGAGGGCAATGCGGAGATCGCCTCGGTCCGCACGGAGGGCAAGCGCCTCGCGCAGGTCCTGGACGATCTGCTCGACCTGGCGCTCGCCGAACACGCCGAGGCCGACCTCCGGATCGCGGACATCGGCGCGCTGGCCGCCGAGCGCGTGGCGGCCTGGGGCCCGGCCGCGGAGGCCAAGGGCGTACGACTGTCCGGGAACTGCCCGCCCACGACAGCGTGGGCCGACCCCGTCACCCTGTCCAGCGCGCTGGACGCGGTCATCGACAACGCGGTGAAGTTCACGCCCGAGGGGGAGTGCGTCGAGGTGGAGGTCGCGGCGAGTGGGGAGACCGCCACGGTCGTGGTCACCGACGGCGGCCCGGGACTCAGCGACGAGGAACTGGCCCGCGTCGGCGATCGCTTCTGGCGCAGCGCCGCGCACCAGAACATCAAGGGGTCGGGACTGGGCCTGTCGATCTCGCGGACGCTGCTGGCGGCGGGCGGGGGCTCGATATCGTACGCGCACCACGACCCGCGTGGCCTGAAGGTGACGCTGACGGTGCCGCGAGCGGCGAACGCCTCCGGAGGCTGAGGCCCTAGGGTTTCACCGACCGGTAGTACCGCCGCGCGCCCTCGTGCAGCTCCAGCGGGTCCGTGTAGATCGCGCTCCGCAGGTCCACCAGCTGGGCCGCGTGCACCTGGGCGCCGATGCCGTCGCGGCTGTCGATCACCGTGCGGGTGAACTTGTCGGTGAGGTCCGCGTTCATGTCCTGCCGGGTGATCAGGAGGTTGGCGACGGCCACGGTCTGCACCGAGGAGCCCTGCTCGGCGGCCGGGTAGGTGTCTGCGGGCATCACCGCCGCGCGGTAGTAGCGCGACGCGCCGCCCTGCTCGTGCAGCTTTGTCACCAGGTCGCTTCCGATCGGCACCAGACGGATCGCGAAGTGCTTGGACAGCTGCGTGACCGCGCTGGTGGGCAGTCCGCCCGACCAGAAGAACGCGTCGATCCTGTGCCGCTCCAGCAGCTGGGGCATGGTGCCGATGCCGTCGGGCAGCGGCGTGATGTCCTTCTGCGGGTCCAGGCCGGCCGCCGTGAGCACATGCTCCGCGATCAGCCGCACCCCGGACCCGCCCGGCCCGACGGCAACCTTGCGGCCCTTCAGGTCCGCCACGGACTGCACGGTGGACGAACGCGGCACCACCAGGTGCACATAGTCGTCGTACAGCCGTGCGCAGCCGCGCAGCCGGTCGGCGCCCGGCTTGTTCTCCAGCATGTACGCCTCCACCGCGTCGGCCGCCGCGATCGTGAAGTCGGCCTTCCCGGTGGCCACCCGCTGCACGTTCTCCTGCGACCCGTCGCTGTTCAGCAGCCGTACGTCCAGCTTCGGCATGTCCTTGGCGATCGCACCCTGCAGCAGGGTGCCGTACTTCTGGTAGACACCGGTCGGGGTGCCCGTACTGAAGGTGACCGTGCCGCTCGGGGACTCCTCACCGAGCGGCAGCAGCCACCACAGAAGCAGCCCGAAGACCACGAACGCGGCCGCCGAGCCCAGCAGTGCACGGCGTCGGCCGATGCGAGGGAGTGCCTGAAGCATGCGCGCGATCCTGCCAGGCCGCACGCACCGCTGACCAGGGCAGGGGGCGATACAGGGACGGTAGGGTCACCGGATGCATGTTTCTCCCGCCTCCCTCGTCCGTGAGTTCCACCTCGCCTTCGGCCTCGACGCCCGCACGGTGCCGACGGAGGTCTCCCCGGAGCTGGCCGCGCACCGTGGTGAGCTGCTTGCCGAGGAGGCCGCGGAGGTCGCCGAGGTGTCGGTTGCCGGCCCGCTCGACCGGCTGGCGCACGAGCTGGCCGACGTCGTCTACGTCGCGTACGGCACCGCCCTCGTGCACGGTATCGACCTCGACGCCGTGATCGCCGAGATCCACCGGGCCAACATGACCAAGCTCGGCCCGGACGGCACGGTCTCCCGCCGAGCCGACGGCAAGGTCCTCAAGGGCGACCACTACAGCGCCCCTGACGTCTCGGCGATCCTGCGCCGCCAGGGCTGGACGTCCGCACAGGCGTAGATTCAGACGTTCGCCCCGCCGAACCCGACGTCGGCGCCCGCCTAGACTGGGGCGACTCGTACGAGAACTGAGCCGGTGGGAAAGGGAGGACGACGGTGGCGGCAGGTGGCGGTGGCTTCGAGGACCCGTCCGCCGAGGTGCTGGCAGAGGCGGCCGCCGCGTTCGGGCTGCTGGCCTCGCCCCCGCGGCTGCACATCGTGTGGGCGCTCGCGCAGGGCGAGAGCGATGTCACCGGTCTCGCGGAGCGCGTCGGCGGCGCGCTGCCCGCCGTGAGCCAGCATCTGACCAAGCTCAAGCTGGCCGGACTCGTCCGCTCCCGCCGTGAGGGCCGGCGCCAGGTGTACTTCGTCGACGACGCGGACGTCGTGACCGTGGTGCGCCTCATGGTGGGCCAGCTCACCGATCGCGCGGCGCAGACCGGCGTCCCGGCAGCCCGGCTCCGTGGCCTCTGAGACCGCGGCACCCTCGGCGCCTCCGCCCCGAACCGGCGTCACGGGGTCCACATCCCTTCAGGATCTGCGCCGACTGGAGAGCAGTCTGCGCGGACTCACCGAGGAACAGGCGGAAGCGCGGCTCGCGGATGTCGGGGAGAACGTGCTGCCCGAGGCCCGTACGACTTCCTGGGCCCTTCTCTTCGTCCGCGGGCTGCGCGACCCGTTCACCACCGTCCTGCTCTGTCTCGGCCTGGTCTCGGCGACCGTCACCGCCTGGGGCACCGCCGGAGTGATCCTCTGCCTCGTCGTGGTCAGCTGCGTCCTGCGCGCCACCGGGGAGTACCGGGCCGACCGCTCGATGGCCGGGCTGCGCGAACTGGTCGCCGCCACCGCGACCGTGCTGCGCCGAACGGACGCGGTGGACGAGCCGCCGGCGCAGCGGGCCGGCCGGCGCGTCGCCGAGAAGGGGGACCGGCCGCGGGAACGCGAGATACCCGCCGCCGAGCTGGTGCCCGGCGATGTGATCCGGCTCGCGCCCGGCGACCTCGTCCCGGCCGACGTACGGCTGCTGCGTGCAAGCGGCCTGACGGTGCACCAGGCCGCGCTGACCGGCGAGTCGGCGCCCGTCGTCAAGAGCGCGGTCGATGCGCCGGGACCGCCCGGCGGGGGCCCCTTCGACGAGCCCCACCTCTGCTTCCAGGGCAGTACCGTCGCCACCGGCGGCGGCACCGCGCTCGTCCTGGAGACGGGTGCCCGGACCCGGTTCGCCCGGGCGCACGGCACCCTCGCCCGGCGCGGGGCGAGCGCCTTCGAGCGGTCCGTCCACGGCATCTCCTGGGTGCTGATCCGGTTCATGCTGCTCACCCCGCCGCTGGTCCTCATGGCCAACGCGGCGCTGCGCGGCCGGGGACTGGAGACGCTCCCCTTCGCCGTCGCGGTCGCCGTCGGCCTCACCCCCGAGATGCTGCCGGTCATCGTCACCACCTGTCTGGCCCGCGGCGCCTCCCTCCTCGCCCGCAGCCACGGTGTGATCGTGAAACGGCTGCCCGCCCTGCACGACCTCGGCGCCGTCGACGTGCTGTGCCTCGACAAGACGGGCACCCTCACCCAGGACCGGCCGGTCGTCGAACGGGCGCTGGACGGGGACGGAGAGGACGCACCCGACGTCCTGCGCTGGGCGGCCGTCAACGCCTGGTGGACCCTTCAACTCGTCGACCTGCCCGCCCCGGACGCGCTTGACGAGGCGCTCCTGGACGCCGCCGACGGGGCCTGGGAGCCGTACGAGGGCGTCGCGGCCCTGCCCTTCGACCCGGTCCGCCGCCTTACCACCGCCGTGGTCCGCGGCCGCCTCGGCACACACACCCTTGTCGTCAAGGGCGCCCCCGAGGCCGTACTGGAGCGCTGTGTGCTGGACCCCGGCGAACGGGACCGGCTGCTCGCACTGGCCGCGCACGAGGCGGACGACGGCCTGCGGCTGCTCGCGATCGCCACCGCCGACCGCCCCGCCCGCACCCGCTCCTGCACACCCGCCGACGAACGCGGCCTGACCTTCCGCGGTTTTGTCGCCTTCCGGGACGCCCTCGCCCCGACCGCCGCGCAGGCCCTGCGTGACCTGGCCGCCCGCGGCGTCACCGTCCGGGTCCTCACCGGTGACCACCCGGGCACTGCGGCCCGCGCCTGCCGCGACCTCGGTCTGGACCCCGGCGACGTACGGAGCGCCGGCGCCGCCGACGAAGTCACCGGGACCGTCGTCGCCCGCTGCACCCCCGAGGACAAGGCGCGGATCGTCACCGCGCTCCGCAGGGCCGGCCACACCGTCGGCTTCCTCGGCGACGGCGTCAACGACGTGCCCGCGCTGCACGCCGCCGACGTGGGCATCGCCCCGCGCGACGCCGTCGACGTGGCCCGGGCGAGCGCCGACGTGGTCCTCGCCGAGAAGGACCTCACCGCGATCGACCACGCCGTCATGGCCGGCCGGCACAGCAGCGGCAACATCGCCACGTATCTGCGCGTCACGCTCTCCTCGAACCTCGGCAACGTCGTCGCGATGCTCGCCGCGGGCCTCCTGCTGCCGTTCCTGCCGATGCTCCCGGCCCAGGTCCTCGCCCAGAACCTGTGCTTCGACGCGGCGCAGCTCGCCTTCGCGTACGACCGCCCCGCACCCGGCGTGCTCATGCGCCCCACCGTGCTGCGCCCGCGCGACTTCCTGCGCTTCATCACCGGCTTCGGCGTGATCAACGCGGTCGCCGACCTCGCCACCTTCGGCGTTCTCGCGCTCACGCTGTACGGTCCCGACGCGCTCAACGACGAAATGGTGTTCCACTCGGCGTGGTTCACAGAGAACCTGCTCACGCAGGCCCTGGTGATGCTGCTCCTTCGGTCCGCCCGGTGCGCCGCCGAGGGCCGCGCACCCGGTCCGGTCGGCCGGGCCGCGGCCGTCCTCGCCGCCGTCGGTCTCCTCCTGCCCCTCACCCCGCTCGGCGCCCTTCTCGGCATGAACACCCTGCCGGCGGAGTACTACCTGCTGCTCGCCGCCGTCCTCGCGCTGTACGCGATCGCCCTGTGGGCGGTCGGGGCGCGCTACGAACGGCGGTCGGCGGCGAGCCCCGGTCAGCCGTAGGTGAGGTTCGAGCAGGGGTTGTCGTCCGCAGAGCGGGCGCCGTCGGCCACGCTGCTCGGGACGGCGGTCGGAGTGGCGGAGGCCGTGGCCGTGGGGGCGTCCGCGTAGGCCTGGCCGAGGACCACGCTGACGCCCGGTGCCGACACGGACTCCAGCTGCGCGCCGGGGAACAGGGACGCCACGGTCTGCGCCGTGGACTGCTCGCCGGGGCCGTACTCGATGAGCGTCGTCGTGTGGTCCTGGGTGCGGGCGGTGGCGGTGCCGGTGACCGTGAAGCCGTGGGCGGTCAGCCTGCTCGCGGCCTGGGCGGCAAGACCCCTGACCGTGGTGCCGTTGTAGACCGCGACGCTCAGGCCGGCGCCGGACACCGTGGCGGCGGGGCTCGGCGAGGCGGATGCGGAGGCCTGGGCAGTGGTCTTCTTCTTGCCGCTCGCGTCCTTGCCGTCGATGGTGCGGTCCGCCTTGAGCGCGGCCCACAGGGCCTCGGCGTCGGGGTGGACGATCGCGACATGCTCGCCCTGGTAACGCCAGGGGATGGTGACGAACTTGGTGTTGTGCAGGTCGATGTCCTTCAGCGACATCGCGAAGGAGATGAGCTTGTCCGCCGAGCCGAGCCCGGGGTCGACGGTCAGGGACTTGGTGGCGGCGTCCGCGAGCGGCAGCAGCTTGGTCGCGGTCAGGCCGTTGCTCTTCACCTCCTTCAACAGGCTCGCCACGAAGGCCTGTTGGCGTTTGATGCGGCCGATGTCGGAGCCGTCGCCGATGCCGTGCCGGATGCGCACGTAGTCCAGGGCCTTCTGCCCGGAGACGGTCTGCTCGCCCTTGGTGAACAGCAGCTTTCCGCGGGCGCTGCGATTGGGGTTGAGATCCCGCTCGTAGACGTCCTGCGGCACACACACCTTCACGCCGCCCACGACCTGCGTCAGGCTCGCGAAGCCCTTGAAGTCGACGACCACGGTGTGATCGACCCGCAGCCCCGAGAGGTTCTCGACGGTGTTCTGGGTGCAGGCCGGATTGCCCTGGGCGGTCTCCCCGACCGAGTAGGCCTCGTTGAACATCGTGCTGGTCTGCGTCTTCGTCCAGCTGCCGTCGGGGAGTTTGCACGGCGGGATGGTGACCAGGGAGTCACGCGGGATGGAGACGGCGACCGCATGCTTGTGGTCGGCATATATGTGCAGCAGGAACGCGGTGTCGGAGCGGCCGATGTCGTCCTTGTTGCCGCCGCCCAGTGCGTCGTTGCCGTTGGTACGCGCGTCCGAGCCGATGACGAGGACGTTCTCGCCCTTGGACGAGCCGGCGGCGGGCCGGTTGTCGGACAGGCCCCCGGCGTCGAACGTGTTGATGTTGCCGTTCAGCCGCAGATAGATCCAGCCGGCCCCGGCGGCCACGAGCACCAGCAGCGACACACAGGCGGCGAGCCCGATCCGTATCGGGCGTCCGCGCCCGCGGTCGCGGGTCGCCGTTCGGGACCCGCCGTCCCCGTCCCCTCCATCGCCCCGACCGCGGCGGGAGCCCTCGCCTCTGCCGTCCTCGCCGCCGCCCTTATGGCGGCGTGGTGCCGTGCGTCGGCTACTCGTCATGGTCATCGGCGCCCTCACCCGTCCAATCCCCGCTCAAGGCTTGTACAGTTGCGCAATGTAGCAACCAACACCGGACGGACGAGGCGGAAGCCGTCCTCGACCGAGGCGAGGAAGGGCGGGCGCGGTCATGCTCCGCAATGGACTGGAACCCTGGCACCTGCTGGTCGTGGCGATCGTCGTCATCCTGGTGTTCGGCTCGAAGAAGCTACCGGAAGCCGCCCGTGGGCTGGGCAAGTCGATGCGCATCCTCAAGAGCGAGGCGAAGGCGATGAAGGAGGAGAACGCTTCCCCGCCTGCCGCCTCCGAGTCCGCCCCGGTGGCGCCGTCGGCCATCCAGACCTCAGCGGAGGCGGCCGCGGCGCAGGCCTCTGCCCAGGCGGTCGCCGCGGAGCCGCCGGCCGCCGGCCGCTGAAGCGCGCTCGTCAGGGGCTGGCGCTGTCGTACCCGTATGTCAACGGCTCGCTGTTCACGCCGAGTTGACGCCGGTAGACGTACAGCGCCGCCACCTGGACGCCGTCCGCCGGGGCCTCGACTCGGCAGGGGTAGGTCACCTGCAGCACCGAGGGCCGGCCCGCGACCTGCATACGCAGACCGTCAGCAGGCCCTCCCGCGAGTACCGCTGTCTCCCACTTCGTCGCGGTATGAAGATCCATGTCTTTACTTTAGAGGTTGCGCAATCACTGAAGTGTTGTGACTTGTGCCACGTGATCCCTGATCCGTGATCCTGATGCCGGGGACGGCACGGCACGGGCGAGACATCCCGACCCCGCCCCGGCGACGCGGAGCGGAACACGCCGACCGGGCCGTACTCGACGACGTGGTCGCATCCGCCCCGTACCCTCGGCACTGTGACGTTGACGGACGGAACGTACCGGCTCGGGCCGTCGACCGGCCGCCTCGTGATCAAGACCGGCCGCGCCGGGCTGGGCCGCAGGGCGGGACACGACCTCACGTTCGAGGCCACTCGATGGTCCGGGGAGGCCGTGGTCGCCGTCGCCGCCCCCGACAGGTCGTCGGTGAGCGTGACGGTCGAGACAGGCTCGTTGGAGGTCCGGGAGGGAACGGGCGGGCTGAAGCCGCTCACCGATGCCGACCGGGCCGAGATCAAACGGACGCTGGCCGACAGGGCCCTGCTGCACACCGCAGAGCACCCGACGATCAGTTTCCGTTCCACCCGCGTCACGGGAACACCGCAGTCCTTCGAGATCACCGGGGACCTCACCATCAAGGACCGGACCCACCCGGTGACGGTGCACGGGACGAGCGATGGCGACAGTCTCCTGCGTGGCTGGGCGACCGTCACACAGTCCACCTGGGGCATCAAGCCCTACACCGCGTTCCTGGGCGCGTTGCGGCTGGCCGACGAGGTCCGGGTGGAGTTCGAGGTGGCCGGGCTCGAACCGGCGCAGTGACCGGGACAGCCGCCGCGGGCGGCTCGGCCGCCTACGGTGGAGACATGAGCGAGATCGTCGTCTACGAACTCGACAAGCCGGCGGCAATGCGCCCCTCCCCGGGGACACCGGGCGGGGCCGAACGGCGCGTCCGCACGGTGCACGCGGCACCCGCCGCCCCGGGGACGCACACCGCTCCCGGACCACGGACGCTCTGCGGCAAGGACACCTTCGCCATGGAGGCCGCCCCCTGGGAGCCCTCCGAGCACCCGGGAGCGCCCTGGTACCCCCCGGAATACGCATCCGTGGTCTGCCCCGACTGCGATGCCGTGATGGAAATCTGACCGGCCCATCGAGGGCCATGCCCGCGCCCTGACCCGCATGATCGACCAGATCGAGACACGGCTGAACCTGCTGCGCCTGACCGCCGAGCCCCGGCTCGCCGACGCCGGAGCGGACCTGATCGCGTCCCCGGCCATCCTGGCGGCAGCCCGCGCCATGGTCCCGGGCGACGCCCTCGGGTACGCCCTGCTGACCGCCGAGAAGACCCGCTGACGACCGGACCCTCTACCGGGCGGTACGTAAGCGCCCTCACATACATGCACAGTCCGGCCAGCCCAGCGTTGCAAAAAAGCAGGTTCTCGTACTCGAAGGAGGTGATCACCATGGCCACAACTGTGCATGCGTCACCCAGGACGGCCGAGATCCCGGTCCACGCGGTGTGGGGCGCGGCGGCAGGGCTCGTCGGGGGCGTCGGGTTCGGTATCTGGATGTCGGTGTCGCGGCCGATGATGAACACCGCGATGATCACCATGGTGGCCGGGCTGCTCGGCTCGACCAACGCCGTGGTCGGCTGGCTGGTCCACCTGGCGATCGCCCTGTTCGCCGGCGCCGGCTTCGGCGTCCTGCTGGGCGAGTACGCCCAGAGGCTCGCGCCCGCCGTCGTCCTCCGCCTGGCCTACAGCGCCGTGTGGTGGGTGCTCGGCGCCCTGTGGATCATGCCCGCCAACCTGCACATGCCGGTCTTCGACTGGAACCCGGTCACCCGCTCCAGCCTCGGCGGCCACCTGTTCTTCGGCCTGCTCGCGGGCCTGACCAATGTCGGCATCGCCCGGTTCACGGCCCGGCGCACAGCTCCGGCCGACCGATGACACCGCCCCCGCCCGCGTTGCCGGACATTCCCGGCAGCACGCCACGGGATGCCGCCCAGTGCGGCGCCAGTGCGGCGGCATCCCCGGCGGCGGCCGGCTGCCGTACTGTCTGATCGAGGGCACCAACGCCCTGGCCGGCCCCGCCTGGGGCGCCGCGCCACCGCCCTGGGCCCCGGGGCGACGCGAGGAGACCCACTGCATGATCGACCGCGGCGACGAGACCGACGACCGCACCTGGTGCATCTCCGAGGTCGACATCTTCCGCGACCTGTCGGAGCAGGAGATGGACGCCATCGCCGCCGCTGCCCCGATGAAGACGTATACGGCCGGGGAGATCCTCCACTCCCCGGAGCAGCCCAGCGAGGTGCTGTTCATCCTCAAGAAGGGCCGGGTCCGTATCTTCCGCGTCTCCGCCGTCGGTCGCGCCCTGACCACCGCCATCATCAGCCCCGGCACGATCTTCGGCGAGATGGCTCTGCTCGGCCAGCGCATGTACGACAACTACGCCGAGGCCCTCGACGACGTCACCGTGTGCGTGATGAGCCGTGCCGACGTACAGAAGTTCCTGCTCTCCGACGCGCGGATCGCCACCCGGATCACCGAAATCCTCGGCCACCGCATTGCAGACCTCGAACAGCGCCTGTCCGACAGCGTCTTCAAGTCCGTCCCGCAGCGCCTCGCAACCACCCTGATCACGCTCGCCACACGCACCGAGACGCCAGCGAGCCGACTCCGCCCCGGCGCCCGGCACCCTCAGATCAGCCTGACGCAGGAGCAGCTCGCCGCCCTCGCCGGGACCTCCCGCGAGACGACCACCAAGGTCCTGCACGACTTTGCCGACCAGGGCCTACTGCGCCTGGCCCGGGGCCGCATCACCGTCCTGAACCCCGAGCGTCTGCAGGACGCGGCCGGCTGGACCAGTGCTCTGACCGGAATTAGGTTCGCCGGGCTGGGGTTGGGGCTGGTCCGGCGGGGCGTGGCGGGGCATCGGGTCAGGGTGAGGCCCAGGTACTCATCGGCCTGGACGGGATCTTGCGGTGCGGCTCCGGGTTGCCCCGACACCATCACGCAGTTGTGCTGTGCCGTCAGGTTCCGGCGTTGAACACGTCGGTACCGAAGCGGCTGAGGCCCTGCTGCCCGGCGTAGCCCAGGTACGGCAGTCCGAACCGGTCCTCGATGCTGGCGAGCAGCGAGTAGTGGTTGTACGGCGTCGTGCTCCAGGTGCCGCCCTTGGTGAAGGGGGAGAGTACGAGGGCCCCCGTACGGCCGCCGCCGAGGCCGGTGATGCCGGGCAGCGGGGTGTTCGGGGCCGGGCCTTCGCCGCAGCAGGCGCCGGCGTCCTCCTGCGGGCCGTCCGACTCGTCGAAGGTGATCACCAGCATGCCGTCCTTCTTGAAGGCCGGGGACGAGGTGATGACCGGGACATATTGCTTCAGCCACGCGTCGGCGGAGACCAGTCCGCCCGGACGGCCGTTCACGCACGGGGCGTCGTGGCCGTCGTCGCACAGGTTGGGCGTGATGTAGCTGAGTTCGGGGGTCGTCGTGGTGCTCTGCAGGTCGGTGGTGAGCGCGGAGAGGTCGACGACGTGCCGGGCGCAGCTGTCCTGCTGGTCGATGATCGAGTGGAAGTACATGAACGGGTTGTGCCGGGTGGCGTACTGGTCGCCGACCTTCGCCTTCTGGGTGCCGTCCACCGCACCGACCGCGGGGTGGCGGCACGGGGTTCCCATGTCCTGCATGTAGCCCTTCCAGGTGTGCCCCGAGGCGTTCATCTGGCCGGCCAGCGTCTTCACGCCGGAGGGGTAGACGCAGCCCTGGCCGACGGCCTGGCCGGGGGCGACGGTGCCGGTCTGGACGAACGGCGTGAAGGTCTGGCAGTCGGCCTGGGTGTCCAGGTTCGGGGCCTGGCCGGATATTTGCGCGATGTAGTTGTCCAGGCTGTTGTGGCCGATGCCGTAGTACTGCGACAGCAGCACGCCCTTGGACCGCAGTGTCCGGCTGAGGTACGGCGCCTTGGAGGCGGGGCCCCAGGTCTCGTCGTACCCCTTGTTCTCAAGGTTGATCACGAAGACGTGGCCGGGGCGTGCGGTGGGCGCGGCCTCGGCCTGCAGCGCCGGCAGCGTGCCGCCGCCCGCCACGAGGGCGGTGAACGCAGCGACGAGGATCATCAGGCGGCGCTTGCCGCGGATCAGGCGGTGCTTCATGAGCTCGGGAGCTTCCATCCGAGGGACAGGGCGAGGTCGCGCAGGGCGTGCCACTGCTCGAAGTCGGGCAGTACGGCGGGCGGGCAGGGGAGTCCGACGACGGCGGGCACCGACCACTGCGGGGCGTCGAGGTTCGGCGGATTGGTGAAGTCGAGCACCTCGGCGATGTTGTTCGCCGCGGCGTCCCGGGGGGTGAGGGCGGGCAGGTTCCAGCGCCATTCCATGGCCTTGAGGACCGAGGTGTGGTCGTACACGCCGTGCGCGACGTGGCCCCGCTTGGCGCGCGGTGAGATCACCAGGCACGGCGTGCGGAAGCCGCGCAGGCCCCACTCGGGGTGGGCGTCGGGGGCGGTTGTGGGCGCCACGTGGTCGAAGAAGCCGCCCCACTCGTCGTAGTTGATCACCAGCAGCGTCCGGCCCCAGGCGGGGCCGGTGGTGACGGCGTGGTAGACCTCGTTGAGGAAGTGCTGCCCCGCGCGGATGTCGCCGTGCGGGTGGTCGTCGGCGGAGGTGCCGCTGCCCTCGTCGAGGAACTTGGGGTCGACGAAGGAGACCTGGGGCAGGGTGCCGGCGGCGCAGTCGGTGAGGAACTCCGTGTACGGGCGCGAGATGCCGAGGTGCTTGGTGCCCCACAGGGCGGTGAACGGCACGTCGTAGAAGTAGTACTTGCCGTGCAGGCCCGCGTCGGCGAGGCGGTCCCAGATGGTGGGGAGCGCGGAGACGTCCGTGGAGTTGTGGATGCGGTCGGTCTGCGCGGCGTGCTGGTAGAAGCGGTTGGGGTACGTCTCGGCCATGATCGCCGAGAAGTAGCGGTCGCAGACCGTCCAGGCGGGGGCGGCTTTGCCGTAGAAGTCGAGGTCCTCGGGCAGGTAGTAGCCGATGGAGAACTCGTCGTTCGTGCCCGCGCGCAGCCAGCCGTCGCAGTGGCCGTCGTTGTACTCGATCCGGCCGCCCTCGTAGCTGTGGTCCGGGTCGTTGTACTGGCAGCCTTGGGCGGTGTCCAGGTGGTGGGTGGGGTGGGCGACGCCGTAGCGGTCGGTGTACGTCAGCCCGGCCTGCTTGCCGTCGGCGCCCGGCAGCCAGCCCAGGTAGTGGTCGAAGGAACGGTTCTCCATCATCACGACCACGATGTGGTCGATGCCGGAGTCCTGCGGTGCCGGGAGGGAGGGAGCCTTCTGCGCGGAGGGGAAGGTCTGACCGGCGTCGGCCAGACCTTCCGTAACGAGGGGGGCAATTGCCGTCGCGGCTGCGGCCCCGACGATCAGTCTTCTGCGGGAGATGCTCACAGGGTTCTTATAGCGGCCTCATATACCGGAGAGTAACAATCCGCTTCATGCTTCCACGGAAGTTCATCGAGCGTTCCGTGGACCGCCGCAAGGTCTCCGCCTGGTGCCACGGCCCATGGCCGGAATGTCCCCCTCAGGGTGCGGCCCGGCTGGGGCTGCGGGGCGGCTGCAGGTGGTGCAGGCTCGTCCGGCAACTCCAGCGCCCAATGCCACCTCAGGGCCCGTTCCAGGGACCCGACCCGCAGTTGTCGGCTGCGGGCCTGCGCTGCCACAAGCGATGAGGCAGGGGTTCTCCAGGGAACGCCTACCCTTGACCCATGACCAGCAGCAGCGACCGGAGCCTCGCAGTGGACGTTCAAGCATCCAAGAGCTATGAAATTCGCACCTACGGGTGCCAGATGAACGTCCACGATTCCGAGCGATTGGCCGGGCTGCTCGAAGAGGCCGGGTACGTGCGCGCGCCCGAGGGGTCGGACGGCGAGGCGGACGTCGTCGTCTTCAACACCTGCGCCGTCCGCGAGAACGCCGACAACAGGCTCTACGGCAACCTCGGCCGGCTCGCGCCGAAGAAGGCCCAGCGGCCCGGCATGCAGATCGCGGTCGGTGGCTGTCTCGCGCAGAAGGACCGCGACACCATCGTGAAGAAGGCGCCCTGGGTGGACGTCGTCTTCGGCACGCACAACATCGGCAAGCTGCCCGTCCTGCTCGAGCGCGCCCGCGTGCAGGAGGAGGCGCAGGTCGAGATCGCCGAGTCGCTCGAAGCCTTCCCGTCGACGCTGCCGACGCGGCGCGAGAGCGCGTACGCCGCCTGGGTCTCGATCTCCGTCGGCTGCAACAACACCTGCACCTTCTGCATCGTCCCGGCCCTGCGCGGCAAGGAGAAGGACCGCCGTCCCGGCGACATCCTCGCGGAGGCCGAGGCCCTGGTCGCCGAGGGCGTCTCCGAGATCACGCTGCTCGGGCAGAACGTCAACGCGTACGGCTCCGACATCGGCGACCGCGAGGCCTTCAGCAAGCTGCTGCGCGCCTGCGGGACGATCGAGGGCCTGGAGCGCGTCCGCTTCACTTCGCCGCACCCGCGTGACTTCACCGACGACGTCATCGCAGCCATGGCCGAGACGCCGAACGTGATGCCGCAGCTGCACATGCCACTGCAGTCCGGCTCGGACACGGTCCTGAAGGCGATGCGCCGGTCCTACCGGCAGGAGCGCTACCTCGGGATCATCGAGAAGGTGCGGGCCGCCATCCCGCACGCCGCGATCACCACCGACATCATCGTGGGCTTCCCGGGCGAGACCGAGGAGGACTTCGAGCAGACGCTGCATGTGGTGCGCGAGGCGCGGTTCGCACAGGCGTTCACCTTCCAGTACTCCAAGCGGCCCGGCACGCCGGCCGCCACCATGGAGAACCAGATCCCCAAGGAGGTCGTCCAGGCGCGCTACGCGCGTCTCGTCGCCCTCCAGGAGGAGATCTCCTGGGAGGAGAACAAGAAGCAGGTCGGCCGCACCCTGGAGCTGATGGTCGCGGAGGGCGAGGGCCGCAAGGACGGCGCCACCCACCGCCTCTCCGGCCGCGCCCCGGACAACCGTCTGGTGCACTTCACCAAGCCGGACGAGGAGGTCCGCCCCGGCGACGTGGTGACGGTCGAGGTCACGTACGCCGCCCCGCACCACCTCCTCGCCGAGGGCCCCGTCCTGGGCGTGCGCCGCACGCGCGCGGGCGACGCGTGGGAGAAGCGGAACGCCGCCGAGGCCGCCAAGCCGGCCGGTGTGATGCTGGGGCTGCCGAAGATCGGCGTCCCGGAGCCCCTGCCCGCCGCCACCGCCGGCGCGTGCGGCTGTGACTGACACATCCCCTCGGCGACGTGGTTCCATCTGACGGAGCCGTCGGCGGAGGAGTGACGCACGCCGCGGAGTGACGTGCCGCGGTCCGCCGGGGTTACCCTGCGGATCATGCTTGTCGCCGCTGCTGTGTGTCCCTGTCCGCCCCTGCTCGTGCCCGAGGTCGCGACGGGTGCAGCGCCCGAGCTGGACGGCGCCCGAGCCGCGTGCGCGGACGCGGTGGGCATGCTCGCAGCCGCGCGTCCCGACCGGCTGGTGGTCGTCGGTCCCGCCGAAGAGAGCGGGCGGGGCCCGTTCCCGGAGGGCACGCGGGGTTCGTTCCGTGATTTCGGGGTGGACGTCGACGTACGGCTGGGCAGGGGCGGGACGGACCCGCGGGCGTCGGAGCGCGTGCTTCCGTCCTCGCTCGCCGTCGCCGCGTGGCTGCTGGAGCGCACGGGCCGGCCCGACGTTCCCGTCGAGGGGCTCGGCGTGGCGGAATCCCTGGCACCGGAGCGGTGTGCCGAGATCGGAGCGGGTCTCGGCGGGCACGACACGCGGGTGGCCCTGCTGGTCATGGGCGACGGCAGTGCGTGCCGCACGCTCAAGGCGCCGGGCTATCTGGACGAGCGCGCGGCCGGCTTCGACGCCGAGGTCGCGCGTGCGCTGGGGGCGGGGGACGTGGCGGCCCTGAAGGCGCTGGACGCGGACCTCGCCCACGAACTGCAGGCCTGCGGCCGGGCTCCCTGGCAGATCCTCGCGGGCGCGGCCGAGGGCGCGGACCTGTCAGCCGCGCTCCTGTACGACGACGCGCCGTACGGGGTGGGATACCTGGTGGCTGCCTGGTCGTAGCGCGTCACGGTCCGCAGGCGCGGCCCTCCGGTCCGCATCGCACGCATCGCATCCGTGGAGACACGGCGGACGGCCGGGAGGCTGTGCGCCCCACGGCCGTCCGCCGATGCGTCTCCCGTTGTCCGAGCGTGGTCAGGAGGCCGGGGGTGGCTGCGGCGCGTCCGGCGGCGTCCCCTCGTCGGCCGCCGGGCCGGATTCCCGGTGCGCGATGCGCTCCATGGCGCCCTTCGCCTTGTCCGTGCCCGTGTGGATCTTGTCGCTGTACTTGCCCTTGGTCTTCTCGTCGATCACCTTCGCGGCCTTGTCGAGACCTCGATCGACCTGTTCCTCGTGCTGCTGTGCGAACCCCGAGACCTTGGCTTTCAGATTCTCCACGAGACCCATGGTCCACCTTCCCTCGCGGGGGCAGTTACGTGCGGGCGCCCTCTTCGGCCTCGCTGTCGGCGACCTCCTCGGCGGACTGCTGCTTGGGAATCCCGACGCCGTCTTCGGCGGCGGTCTGCCCGGCCTCCCCCGCGGTGGCCTCCGACCCGGCCCCGGCCTCGACCGCATCCCTCGCCTCAGCCGTCGACTTCGCCTCGTCCGTCGCCTCCGCCTCGGCCGTCACCTGCGTGGCCTCCGCCTCGGCGGACTGCGCCTCCTCCGTCGTCCTTGACCTCTGGAAAAGCCGTGCAAAAACGCCCATATCAACTCCATACGTTACTCGTGCGGGCGAAATACCGCGTAGCCCGGTGCGTCCGTTTGCATCGCCCGGGTCACCCGTTCTCGAACCGGTGGCCGGAACCTCGCAACAGGCAACGACCCCGTTTCGGGGGCGTCACGTAACTCGTTCGAGGCCGGGTGCGGAGGTTTGCGAGACTGTTGCGGTGAGTAGTGCAGCCCCCGCGCCGCGGGTCATCGCCGTCGTCGGACCGACCGCGGCCGGAAAGTCCGATCTGGGTGTTTTTCTGGCCCAGCGCCTCGGTGGCGAGGTCGTCAACGCCGACTCCATGCAGCTCTACCGGGGGATGGACATCGGCACCGCCAAGCTGACACCCGGGGAGCGCGGTGGCGTACCGCATCACCTGCTGGACATCTGGGATGTAACAGTCACGGCGTCCGTCGCCGAGTACCAGCGCCTCGCCCGCGCCCGTATCGACGCCCTGCTCGCCGAGGGCCGCTGGCCCATCCTGGTGGGTGGCTCCGGGCTGTATGTGCGCGGGGCGGTCGACAACCTGGAGTTCCCCGGAACCGACCCCGAGGTGCGCGCCCGGCTGGAGGATGAGCTGTCGGTGCGCGGCTCGGGAGCGCTGCACACGCGCCTGGCCGCCGCCGATCCGGAGGCCGCGCAGGCGATCCTGCCCAGCAACGGCCGCCGCATCGTGCGGGCCCTGGAGGTCATCGAGATCACCGGCAAGCCCTTCACCGCGAACCTCCCGGGCCACGACTCGGTCTACGACACCGTCCAGATCGGCGTCGACGTGGCGCGCCCCGAGCTCGACGAGCGCATTGCGCGCCGGGTCGACCGGATGTGGGAGGCGGGGCTCGTGGACGAGGTGCGCGCGCTGGAGGCGCAGGGATTGCGCGAGGGGCGTACGGCATCTCGGGCGCTCGGGTACCAGCAGGTGCTCGCCGCGCTCGCGGGGGAGTGCACGCTGGAAGAGGCGCGCGCCGAGACCGTGCGCGCCACCAAGCGCTTCGCGCGCCGACAGGATTCCTGGTTCCGTCGCGACCCGCGCGTGCACTGGCTCAGTGGTGCCGCCACGGATCTCGGGGAACTCCCGGACCTCGCACTGGCGTTGGTCGAACGACCGGTTACAGCCTGATCACGTGATGGCATCGGGACGCTCCGGCCGCCATCCAGGCCTCCGGTGGCATGCCATCATCGAGCTTCGATCGACCAAGTGGAGTCCGAGTTGGGAGGGCGCGTGGCGATGGAGGCCGGCCCTCGCGACACCGCACAAGGCGCGGGGCACGACACCGCGGAGGACGTGGACCAGCGGCTCAGTTCCGATGGCCCCGACGAGCAGCTTCCGGGCGGTGTGACGGACGACGGGCCGGGGGTGGACGAACTGTCCGCCGGGCCCGAGGTCGAGGTCGAGCTGCGTCCGCAGCGCAGGCTGCGGATCTGGCAGCTCGCCCCGATCGTGGCGCTGGCCGCGGTCGGCTCTCTGATGTTCGCCTTCCCGCTGGCGTTCGAGTTCGGTGACAGTGGTGCGGTGGTCGCCATGCTCGGCCTGCTGATCTGCTCGTGCGCGGCCGGCTGGGGCATGATGGCCGCGCGCCGCGTCGGTCACACATGGCCGGGCCTGCCGCAGCGCGGCTCGGGACGGCGCTCGGACTGGCGTGTCGTTCTCGCGTACGCCGTGATGGTCGCAGCGGTCGTGATCCTGGCCGTGTGGCGGGTGGCCCGCCTCCGCTGAGACCGCGAGCGAACCACGTTTCGCGGGGGAACCGGACTCTTCCCTATGGGGTCCACCGATGGGGTGGGGTCTACCGGCGGTTGGGGTCCACCGGCGGTTGGGTCCACCGACGGTTGGGTCCACCGACGGTTGGGGTCCATCGACGGGGAGGGCCTCTTCCGGCATGGGGTTCGGTGGCCGGACGGGTCTCTTCGTGTCATGGGTCTGGGGACGGGCACAGGCTGTTGTGTCGTTGGGTCCGGCGGCCGGACGGGCCTCTTCCGGCATGGCGTTCGGCGGCCGGACGGGCCTTTCCCCGCCATGGGGCTTGGGGCGGGTGCGAGCTGTTTCGTCGTTGGTTCGGCGTCTGTCGGCCTCTGCGTCATCGGGTCCGGCTGCCCGGAGGGGCCTTTTCGTGTCATGGTCTGCCGGCCGGTCCGAGCTCTTCCCCGTCCTGGGGTCTGTCGGCGGGGCTGGGTTGTTGTGCCGTTGGGTCTGGCGGTCTGTGGGTTGCTCCGTCATCGGGTTCGGTGGCCTGGTCGGGCCTCTTCTTGTCATGGGTCTGCCGGCCGGTCCGAGCTCTTCCCCGTCGCTGGTCCGTCGGCCGGACCGGGTTGTCTTGCCCTCGGGTTCGGCGGGCTGGGCGGGAGTCTTCTGTGGTCGAGTCAGGCGGGCCGGGCGGGACTCTTCGGTCATCGGGTCCGGCGCCCCGGGCCGGACTCTTCGGCCATCGATTCCGGCGCCCGGGCCGGACTCTTCCGTCATCGGGTCCGCCGGCCGGGCCGGACTCTTCCGTCACCAATTCCGCGGACCGACCTGGTGCGCCCGCCATAAGGCCGCGCGCCCCCTCAAGGCATCGAGGTCCGTCGGCCGGACCGACCGGACCGGTTGTCGGCAGTGTCGTAGCGAACCCGTACGATCGAGGAATGAGCACGCGGATCGCCTTCCTCAAGGGCCACGGCACCGAGAACGACTTCGTGATCGTCCCGGACCCCGAGAACGTCATCGACCTGCCCCCGGCCGCCGTCGCCGCCCTGTGCGACCGTCGCGCGGGCATCGGCGGCGACGGTCTGCTGCACGTCGTACGCTCCGCCGCGCACCCCGAGGCCAAGGAGATGGCCGCCGAGGCGGAGTGGTTCATGGACTACCGCAACGCGGACGGCTCGATCGCGGAGATGTGCGGCAACGGCGTACGGGTGTTCGCGCACTACCTCCAGCGCGCCGGGCACGTGACCGAGGGAGACCTCGCAGTCGCCACCCGCGGGGGCGTGAAGACCGTGCACATCGCCAAGGACGGGGACATCACCGTCGGCATGGGCAAGGCGCTCCTCCCCGAAGGGGACGTCACGGTGAGCGTGGGCGACCGCAGCTGGCCCGCGCGCAACGTGAACATGGGCAACCCGCACGCGGTCGCCTTTGTCGACGACCTCGCACACGCGGGCAACCTGTTCACCCCGCCCCCCTTCAGCCCGGCCTCCGCCTACCCGGACGGGGTGAACGTCGAGTTCGTGGTCGACCGCGCCCCCCGGCACGTCGCGATGCGCGTCCATGAACGCGGCTCCGGCGAGACCCGCTCGTGCGGCACGGGCGCGTGCGCCGTGGCCGTCGCCGCGGCCCGCCGTGACGGCGCCGATCCGGCCGTGACGGGCACCCCGGCGACGTACACCGTGGACGTCCCCGGCGGAACCCTGGTGATCACCGAGCGCCCGGACGGCGAGATCGAGATGACCGGCCCGGCGGTGATCGTCGCCGAGGGCGAGATCGACGCCCGGTGGCTGGAGACCGCGACCCGCTGACCCTGACCGCGCGACGGATCGCGAACACGAGCCGCGGAGTCGTTCCTTGGGGGCGAACGGGCGGCGCGCTGAAGCACGGCGTGGCACGCGGACGGTAACGCTCCGCAGCGCGAAGTGGCCGGAAACCGCGGTCGATCCCATTGCCCCCGGCTCCGTATCGCAGCTCGGGTCGCCCCACGGCGCTCCGATCCGCAGCTCAGGGCATATCAATCAGCTTGAATCAACGGTCAACCGTTCTGCCCCTGGCTCAAAACCGTAAACCTCAAAGGCATCGCTCGAATGGGTGATCCGTTTCACGCTCGGCGAGAGCCGGTCGGGCGGGCGTGGTGGGCTCGGTAGCATCAAGCACCGGCCCGGACGGGGGACCGTATTGCCATCCCCTGCGCCGTGTCCGCCATGGGGCACCCCGTCCGCCGGTCCACGCAGCCGGAGGTGCCCAATGAGTGCGGAGGCCACGAATCCCGCCACGCCCGCCCCCGCGACGCCCCCGACGCCCGGGGCGCACCGCAGGAAGAGCCGCCCCCGGATCGATCTGCGCCGTCTGGGCCGGGCGGCACTGCTCGGCCCCGCCACCCGAGACCGGCTGCCCGACGCCATCGGTCACGTCGCCGAGGCACATCGCGCCCACCATCCCGACGCCGATCTCGAACCCCTGCGCCGCGCCTATCTGTTGGCCGAGTCCTCGCACCGCGGGCAGATGCGGAAGAGCGGCGAGCCGTACATCACGCACCCTCTCGCCGTGACCCTCATCCTCGCCGAACTCGGTGCGGAGACAACCACCTTGACCGCGTCCCTGCTCCACGACACCGTCGAGGACACGGATGTGACGCTCGATCAGGTACGCGAGGAGTTCGGCGAGGAGGTGCGCTATCTCGTCGACGGTGTCACCAAGCTGGAGAAGGTCGACTACGGCGCGGCCGCCGAACCCGAGACCTTCCGCAAGATGCTCGTCGCCACCGGCAACGACGTCCGCGTGATGTCCATCAAACTCGCCGACCGGCTGCACAACATGCGCACTCTGGGCGTGATGCGCCCCGAGAAGCAGGAACGCATCGCCAAGGTCACCCGGGACGTGCTCATCCCGCTCGCCGAACGCCTCGGCGTCCAGGCGCTCAAGACCGAACTGGAGGACCTCGTCTTCGCGATCCTCCACCCCGAGGAGTACGAGCACACCCGGGAGCTGATCGTCGAGAACGCGGCGCACGGCGACGACCCGCTCGCCGAGATGGCCGACGAGGTGCGCTCGGTCCTGCGCGAGGCCGGGATCCAGGCCGAAGTCCTCATCAGGCCACGGCACTTCGTCTCCGTCCACCGCATCTCCCGCAAACGGGGGCGGCTGCGCGGCGCCGACTTCGGACGCGTCCTGGTCCTCGTGAACGAGGACGCCGACTGCTACGGGGTCCTCGGCGAACTGCACACGTGCATGACGCCGGTGGTCTCGGAGTTCAAGGACTTCATCGCCGTCCCCAAGTTCAACCTGTACCAGTCGCTGCACACCGCGGTCGCGCGAGCGGACGGCGAGATCGCCGAAGTCCTCATCCGCACCCACCAGATGCACAAGGTCGCCGAGGCCGGCGTGATCGCGCTCGGCAATCCCTACGCCCCGGGCTCCGAGGACCCGGCCGACGGCGAGCGCGTGGACCCCACCCGCCCCGGCTGGCTCTCCCGGCTCCTGGAGTGGCAGGAGGCGGCCCCGGACACCGACACGTTCTGGTCGACGCTGCGCGAGGACCTCGCCCAGGACCGGGAGATCACCGTGTTCCGCCCCGACGGGGGCGCGTTGGGGCTCCCCGAGGGCGCGAGCTGCGTGGACGCGGCGTACGCGCAGTACGGAGAGGACGCGCACGCCTGCATCGGCGCGCGCGACCACGGCCGGCTGGCGACGCTGAGCACGGTTCTGAAGGACGGCGACACCGTGCAGCTCCTCATGGGCCAGGACCCGGCCTCGGAACCCTCCAGAGAGTGGCTGGAGCACGCCCACACGCCCGCCGCGCGGATCGCCATCCAGCGCTGGCTGGCGGCCCATCCTGTGCCCGGAGAATCGTCCGGCGACGCGCCGGAGCCGGGCGCCGTGCGGTCCGGCGCCGAGTCCTCACCGGACGGCTCCGCCGCGCACACCACCGCGCCCGGCCCCGCCGCCCGCCCGCCTGCGCTGCCTGCGCGCCCCACCTCGGACGCGCCCGCCGCGCGCGCGGCCAATGCCGTCGTCGACCTGCCCGGCGCCTCCGTGCGCCTCGCGGGCTGCTGTACCCCCGTGCCGCCCGACGAGATCACCGGCTTCGCCGTGCGCGGGGGCGTGGTGACCGTCCACCGCGTCGAATGCGCCGGAGTCGCGCGCATGAAGAGCGCCGGGCGCGCGGAGGTCGGTGTGCGCTGGGGCGACACCACCGAGTGCCGGGTCACGCTCGTCGCCGAGTCCTTCGGGCGCCCGCACCTCCTCGCCGACCTCACCGAGGCCATCGCCGTGGAAGGCGTCGCGATCGTCTCCGCCACCGTCGAGCCGCCCAGCCAGCAGCGGGTGCGCCACACGTACACACTCCAGCTCCCGGACGCCGCCCGTCTGCCCGCCCTGATGCGGGCAATGCGGAACGTGCCGGGCGTGTACGACGTGAGCCGGGCGCAGTACCCCGCCGCGGCCGCCCACTAGTCCCCCGTCGTCGCACGGCTCTTGCTTCAGCCGTCGTACGGATTCGTCCTTCGAACGGACGACCATACGGAGGCGGCGGACGCGTGGGCCGTGGCCACGGCTGAACCCGTTCGGGTGGGAACGTCGCGAGTCGTCACCGCGCGAAGTGCCCACGCTGGTAGCGGTGGTCCATGCCGCACACCCTCCGCTCCGTGATCCCCCGTGCCCGCCGCACCAAAGCGGCCCTTCTCGCCTCAGCCGTCTCCGTCTGCCTGATCGCCGCCGGCGACCCCTCGACCGCTGTGGCCCTGGGCATCGGCGACCGGCTCTTCCCGACCCTCGGCAACCCGGGGTACGACGTCCAGTCGTACGACCTCTCGTTCACCTATTCCGGCGACAACAGCAAGCCCCTCACCGCCGTCACCACGATCCGGGCCCGCACGACCGAGGCCCTGGACCGCGTCAACCTCGACCTGACGCACGGCACGGTGGAGTCCGTCGACGTCAATGGCGCGCCCGCTGACTTCACCAGCGCGGGGGAGGATCTGGTGATCACGCCGGGCACTCCGCTCCCCAAGGGCGACTCCCTGCGGATCACCGTGCGGCACACCAGCGACCCCGTGGCCACGAAGGACCGGGAGGGCGGCTGGGTGCGGACCGACGACGGGCTTGCAATGGCCAACCAGGCCGACGCCGCCCACCTGGTCTTCCCGTGCAACGACCACCCCTCGGACAAGGCGATGTTCACCTTCCACGTCACCACGCCGGAGGGCTACACGGCCGTGGCGAACGGTGTGCCGGTGGGCAGTAAGAAGGCCGGCGGGGCCACCACCTGGAACTACCGCACCGAGCACCCGATGGCGACCGAGCTTGCCCAGGTCTCCATCGGCCACAGCGTCGTCCTGCACCGCGAGGGACCGCACGGCCTGCCCATCCGCGATGTCGTCCCCGCCAAGGACAAGGCCGCCCTCGAACCGTGGCTGGAGAAGACCCCCGACCAGATCGCCTGGATGGAGGACAAGGTCGGCCCGTACCCCTTCGAGAACTACGGGCTGCTCATCGCCCAGGCCCAGACCGGATTCGAACTGGAGACACAGACGCTCTCCCTCTTCGAGGAAGGTGTGTTCACCCGGTCGAAGTACCCCCAGTGGTACGCCGAGTCGATCATGGTGCATGAGCTGTCCCACCAGTGGTTCGGTGACAGCGTCAGCCCCCGCACCTGGTCCGACCTGTGGCTGAACGAGGGACACGCCACCTGGTACGAGGCCCTGTACGCGGAGGAGAAGGGGAACCGGCCCCTGGAGGCGCGCATGAAGTCGGCGTACGCCCTCTCCGACCGCTGGCGCGCCGACGGCGGCCCGCCCGCCGCACCCAAGGCGCCGAACCCGGGCCAGAAGATCAGCATCTTCCGGCCGAGCGTCTACGACGGCGCCGCGCTGTTCCTGTTCGCGCTTCGCCAGGAGATCGGGCGCCCCGCCTTCGAGAGTCTGGAGAGGGACTGGGTGAGCCTGCACCGGGACGGCACGGCGACCACGGACGACTTCGAACACCTGGCGTCCAGTGTCGCGGGACGCGATCTGAGCGGGTTCTTCAAGGCCTGGCTCTACGGCGACAGGACCCCGCCGATGCCGGGGCACCCGGACTGGAAGATCGACCCCGTCCCGGACTCGACGCCTGCCTCGTCGCCGGCCTCGACGCCGACGCCGTAACTCGGGTGACGCGGCGGGCCGGGCCGTGCGACCATCATCGAGTCGGCGGCGCGGCCCGCAGAGCGGGTGACCGGGAATCTCCCGGGGTACTCGAACGTTGTGACTACGGCGAGTCGTGTGGTCGGGGACGCCCCGACTCCATCGCCGCATACGGAATCCCCAACGACGTAAGGACCCAATGACCTCCTCTTCTTCCCCTTCCCAGGACGCCAAGCGCCTTGCGCACGACTACCCCGAGGGTCTTCGGGCCGATGCCCTGATGGAAGAGGACGTCGCCTGGAGCCACGAGATCGACGGAGAGCGGGACGGCGACCAGTTCGACCGCTCCGACCGCGCGGCCCTGCGCCGCGTCGCGGGCCTCTCCACCGAGCTCGAGGACGTCACCGAGGTCGAGTACCGGCAGCTGCGCCTGGAGCGCGTCGTACTCGTCGGGGTGTGGACCTCGGGGACCGTTCAGGACGCGGACAACTCGCTGGCCGAGCTGGCCGCCCTCGCGGAGACCGCGGGCGCGATCGTGCTCGACGGCGTGATCCAGCGCCGCGACAAGCCCGACGCGGCAACCTACATCGGCTCCGGCAAGGCCGATGAGCTGCGGGACATCGTCCTCGAAACGGGCGCGGACACCGTCATCTGCGACGGTGAGCTGAGCCCCGGCCAGCTGATCCACCTCGAGGACATCGTCAAGGTCAAGGTCATCGACCGCACGGCCCTGATCCTGGACATCTTCGCCCAGCACGCCAAGTCCCGCGAGGGCAAGGCCCAGGTCTCGCTCGCGCAGATGCAGTACATGCTGCCGAGGCTGCGCGGCTGGGGTCAGTCGCTGTCCCGGCAGATGGGCGGCGGCAGCGGCGGTCTGGCGACCCGTGGTCCCGGTGAGACCAAGATCGAGACCGACCGGCGGCGGATCCGCGAGAAGATGGCGAAGATGCGCCGGGAGATCGCGGACATGAAGACCGGCCGTGAGATCAAGCGCCAGGAGCGCAGGCGCCACAAGGTGCCGTCGGTCGCCATCGCGGGCTACACCAACGCCGGAAAGTCCTCCCTGCTCAACCGCCTCACGGGCGCGGGCGTCCTGGTCGAGAACGCGCTGTTCGCGACCCTGGACCCGACCGTGCGCCGGGCCGAGACCCCGAGCGGCCGCCTGTACACGCTGGCGGACACCGTCGGCTTCGTACGGCATCTGCCGCACCACCTGGTCGAGGCGTTCCGCTCCACGATGGAGGAGGTCGGCGACTCCGACCTGATCCTGCACGTGGTGGACGGTTCGCATCCGGTGCCGGAGGAGCAGCTGGCCGCCGTGCGCGAGGTGATCAGGGACGTCGGCGCCACCGACGTACCCGAGATCGTCGTGATCAACAAGGCGGACGCGGCCGACCCGCTGGTGCTCCAGCGACTGCTGCGGATCGAGAAGCGCTCCATCGCGGTCTCGGCCCGTACCGGCAAGGGCATCGACGAGCTGCTCGCGCTCATCGACGTCGAGCTGCCGCGGCCCGCGGTCGAGGTCGAGGCCCTCGTGCCGTACACCGAGGGCCGTCTGGTCGCGCGTGCCCACTCCGAGGGCGAAGTGATCTCCGAGGAGCACACCCCGGAGGGCACGCTGCTCAAGGCACGGGTGCACGAGGAACTGGCGGCGGAACTGGCGCCGTACATGCCGGCCTCCGCACGCTGACCCACAGCGAAAAGGCCCGCTCCCTGCGACAGGGAGCGGGTCTTCTCCGTATGTCAGCCGGTCACTGCCCGCCGTACTGCCGGCTCATGTTCTGGTACAGCCCCTCGGCCTCCTTGCCCAGCTGCGGTCCCGCGAGCCAGGTGTTGTCGGACGGGCCGATCGACGTGTTCGAGACGAGTTCGGTCCTGCCGCCGACCACCCGGAACCAGCCGCCGCCGGAGGAACCGCCGGTCATCGTGCAGCCGATGCGGTACATCGTCGGCAGGCTCGGCGAGAGCGACAGCCGGCCGGGGCGGTCGATGCACTTGAACATCTTCTGGCCGTCGTAGGGGGGAGCGGCCGGGTAGCCCCAGGCGCCCATCCTGGCGACCTCGGTCGCGGACGGCGCGGTGAAGTCCACGTCGAGGGCGGTACCGACCGTCTCCTCAAGGGACTTGGTGCCGGTCTGAGGCTTCACGTGCAGGATCGCGTAGTCGTACGGGGCGCCCGCGCCGCCCGACTCCGAACCGCCCTGGATCCACTCGTTGGTTGTGGTGGCCCAGTCGGCCCACCACTGGCCGTAGGGCGCGATCTCGGACGCGGAGGCGTTGCTCAGCTCCGAGGCGGCCTTGCCCTGGTCGTTGTAGGCGGGGACGAACGCGATGTTGCGGTACCAGCCGCCGCTGCCGCCCGCGTGGACACAGTGGCCCGCGGTCCACACGAGGTTTGACTTGCCCGGGTGGTTCACGTCCTTGACGACCGTGCCCGAGCAGACCATCGAACCCTCGGGGGAGTCGAAGAAGACCTTGCCGACCGGGGCCGCGTAGTTGTGGTACGGGGTTTTCTCGGCCGCGGCCTGCACCGGCGCCGGGGCGGCGTCACTCACGCCCTGGTCGGCCGACGCGTCCTTCGCCGAGATCGTCTTGTTCGGATCCTTGGCGGACTTCATCCGCTCGGGCTTCCACAGCCCCTCGATCACCGGGTTGACGAAATCCTTCGCGGCGCTGAGCCACTTGTCCTTGTCCCAGTTCTTCCAGCCGCTGTCGGCCCACTGGTCGACATCGATGCCGTGCTGCTTGAGCTTGTCGGCCATGCCGCTGGGAATGTGGAGCTTGTTCTGGCCGGACGACGACTGCGATGCGGCGGGCTTGTCGCTCGCTGTGCTGTCGCTGCCGTTGCAGGCGGTGGCGGTGAAGGCCAGTGCCGCGACGGCAGCGGCGAGAACGGTCCGCCCCCCGCGCCGATGCGCGAAGGACGTACGTATGGAACGCATGGTGCTGTGACCCCCGGTGAAGCGTGGTGATGTCCTGCCGGACGCCGGCGCCGGCCGCTCGCTGCGGCACCCGCTCGGACGCGACACCCCACTATGCCCGTGCGATTGGGGACGAACAGCGGCGAAACGGTAAAGATTTCTGTGAGCCGCCCCGCCGCCGTCTGTCACAACCCTGTCAGGCGTGGCGTGTCACTGGTTCGCGAACTTCTTGCTGACCGACTCGTAGACGCCCTTGGCCACCTCGCCCAACCGCGGACCGGCCAGCCAGCCCGAAGTCACCGGGCCGATCGAGGTGTTGGAGACCAGGGCGGGCTTGCCGTCCGAGCCCGTCTCCACCCAGCCGCCGCCGGAGGAACCGCCCGTCATGGTGCAGCCGATGCGGTACATCGTCGGGTCCGTCCCCGTGATCGACAGCCGGCCCGGCTTGTCCTGGCACTGGTACAGCGTCTGGCCGTCGTACGGTGCCGCGGCCGGGTAGCCGGTCGCCGTGAGGCTGTTCACCTTCGGCACGGCCGGCGCATTGAAGTTCACCGGCAGAGCCGAACCGACGGTCTCCTCAAGGGACTTGCCGCCGTTGCCCTTCTCCGGCGTGACATGGATGACGGCGAAGTCGTACGAGGCACCCCGGCCGCCCGTCTCGCCACCCTGCTCGATCCACTGGTCCGAGGTCTGCGCCCAGTCACCCCACCAGACGCCGTACGGGGCAACCTGCTCCCGCGTGGCGTTCTTCAACTCGGCCGCCGTCTTCCCGGAGTTGTTGTAGGCGGGCACGAACGCGATGTTGCGGTACCAGCCGCCCTTCTTGCCCGCGTGCACACAGTGGCCCGCGGTCCACACGAGGTTGGACTTGCCGGGGTGCGCCGGGTCCTCGACCACGGTCGCCGAGCAGACCATCGTGCCCTGGGGGGAGTCGAAGAACACCTTGCCCGCCGTGGGCGCGTTGTCGTGGTACGCGGCCTGCACCGCCTGCGCCTTCACCGGCGCCGGGGTCGGGTCCGTGACGCCCTGGTCGCCCGAGAGGTCGTTGTCGCTCACGCCCTTGTCGGGGTCATTGGCCTTGCGCATCCGGTCCGGGTCCCACAGGCCCTTGATGATCGGGTTGATGAACTCGTCGGCCTCGCGCAGCCAGTCGTCCTTGTTCCAGTTCCGCCAGGCGCCGTTCTTCCACTTGTCGAGGTCGAACCCGTGCTCCTTGAGCTTCTGCTTGATGTTGTCCGGGATCTTGATCTTGCCGTCGTCGGCCGATGAGGCGGACGCGCTCGCCTCGCCGCTCGCCTTGGCGTCGCCGCCCGAGTCGCACGCGGTAGCGGTCAGCGCCAGCGCCGTGGCGATACCGACCGCGGCCAGCACGGGGGAGGTCCTGCGGCGCGCGCTCCCTTCTCGGCGGACGGCAAAGAGCGGGCGTATGGGTCGCATGGTCTGAACTCCCCCTGGGATCAACCTGTGTGAGGACAGCGGTGTACCGCCGTGGAGGGCGGCGCGTCATAGCTGATCATCGCTTCCACGGAACGGCACCAAAGACTATGCGGTCGCTGTGGGGGACTTCCGACGGAACGGCAACGGTTCGGCCACAGCCGTCTGACCTGGTAATCGTCCGGAGATCCACCGACTTGGCAACGATCTTCCGTTCACCCGCTTCCATGGGCCGTTCATGTCGTTGGTACGTACGGGCGACGTGTCGTCCGAGCTCAAGTCCTCGCCCACATCGCCTCTGGACAGCGGGAGGAACTGACGTCGTGACGGTGACGGAGACTGCGGTGGTGCCGGTGGAGGGCGAGCCGGAGGGGGGTGCGGGAGCGGATGCAGACTGCTCGGCGAGACGTTCAGGGGTGCCTTCGGCGCGTGAGGCGGCTTGCGCAAGCGAGGGGGCGCGCGCGGCGTACGAGGGCATTCTGCGGCGGCAGTCGGCGCGCGAGTCCGCCGCGCGCACCTATGCGCGGGCCCTGCCCATCGTGCCCGTGCGGGCACGCGGACTGACCATCGAGGGCGCCGACGGGCGCCGCTATCTCGACTGCCTCTCCGGTGCGGGCACGCTGGCCCTCGGCCATAACCACCCGGTGGTCCTGGAGGCGATCCGGAACGTTCTCGATTCGGGCGCGCCGCTGCATGTCCTGGACCTGGCCACGCCCGTCAAGGACGCGTTTACGACCGAGCTGTTCCGGACGCTGCCACCCGGCTTCGCAGACCACGCGCGCGTGCAGTTCTGCAGTCCGGCCGGGACGGACGCCGTCGAGGCCGCGCTCAAACTGGTGCGTGCTGCCACCGGCCGGACCGGGATCCTCGCCTTCACCGGCGCGTACCACGGGATGACCACGGGGGCGCTCGAGGCGTCCGGGGGCGCGGCCGACGTACGCGTGATGCGTCTGCCGTTTCCGCAGGACTATCGCTGTCCGTTCGGCGTCGGCGGCGAGCGCGGCGCCGAACTTGCCGCCCGCTGGACCGAGTCGGTCCTCGACGACGCCAAGTCGGGCGTACCGCTGCCCGCCGGGATGATCCTCGAACCTGTGCAGGGCGAGGGCGGGGTGAACCCCGCACCGGACGCGTGGCTGCGCCGGATGCGGCAGATCACCGGTTCCCGGTCGATTCCGCTGATCGCGGACGAAGTGCAGACGGGCGTGGGCCGCACGGGACGTTTCTGGGCGGTCGAGCACAGCGGTGTGGTGCCCGATGTGATGGTCCTCTCCAAGGCGATCGGCGGCAGCCTGCCGCTCGCCGTCGTGGTCTACCGTGACGACCTCGATGTCTGGCAACCCGGCGCCCACGCCGGAACGTTCCGCGGCAACCAACTCGCCATGGCCGCGGGCACGGCGACCCTCGCGTACGTCCGCGAGAACCGCCTCGCCGAGCGCGCCGACGCGCTCGGCGCCCGCATCCTGACCCAACTCCGAGCCCTGGCCGCAGAGTTCCCGTGCATCGGGGACGTACGCGGACGGGGGCTGATGATCGGCATCGAGCTGGTGAACCCCGAGGCCGCACCCGAAACAGCGTCCTTGGACTGCGCGACCGCCTGTCCCGGGGGCGCCGGGCCCCGGCCCGCCGCGCCCGCACTGGCCGCCGCCGTGCAGCGGGAGTGCCTGCGGCGCGGCCTGATCGTGGAGCTGGGCGGGCGGCACGCGAGTGTGGTCCGGCTGCTGCCGCCGCTGACGATCAGCGACGAGCAGACGGACGCGGTACTGGACCGACTCGCGGACGCGGTGGCCGCAGTGGTCCGGGGGCCGTCCGTCGCTGAACCCGCCTGTCGCTGACCCCGGGCGCCGCGGCCTCCGACCGCCCCACGGTGGGCGATCCCGTCCCTCGCACTGTCCCGGAGCGGACGATCCCGCCTTTCGCTGCGGCCCCGCGGCGGGGGCCCTGCCCCGTGCTCAGCGAACCCGCTGAACCTGCCCCTTGCTCCGGACCCACCAGGAAGGCCCAGGGCCGGCACACACCCGTACGCCCCGCCCCGGCCCGTCGCGGCACGAGCCGGAACGACCCCACGAGGAACGCCCTTGAACGCCAGCCCAACCCCCGACGGCCGCCCCGACACCCCCGGGCGAGAGGCCGGCATCACGCCGGCCGCCACACCGGCACCGGGCTCCGACACGGTCCCCCGGCAGAAGGTGGCGTCACCGGAGGCCGAGGAGCCGTGGGGCGCCACCGCCGATCTCCTGGACCACCCCGACCCGCACACGGCGGCCCAGGCCGCGACCGTGGAGAACCTGCTGCGCTGCTGGGTCCGGGAGAACGACCTCGCCGCTCCCGCCGACAGCACGCTGCGCATCCCGCTTCCCGCCAGCGGTACGGCCCTCCTCGCCCCGGTCCACTACTGGTCCCCGACCGGCTGGCACCGCTTCGGCCTGCCCTGCCTGGCCGACGCACCGGAGACGGCCCCACCCGCGGACGCGGTGACCGTTGCGGCACTGCTGGCACGGGAGACGGGGGGAGCGGACGCCGTCCCGGGCTCGGGGACGGACCCGACCCCGGGCGACGCCCGGGACTCCGCCCCGTGCTTTGCCACGGACTCCGGCTCGGGCGCCACCCAGGGCACCGCCTCGGGCTTCGCGCGCGACTTGGGCTCGGGCGTCGCGGGGGACTCTGCTCCGGGCGCCACGGGGGACTCTGCTTCGGGTGTGGCTGGGGACTCCCTGTCGGGCGTGGCGCGGGATTCTGCTTTGGGCTTTGCGGGGGGTTTCGGCTTGGGCGTCACGGGGGGCACCGCTTCGGGCTTTGCCCGGGGCTCCCTGCCGGGCTCCCTGCCGAGCGCCACCCAGGGCACCGCTTCGGATTTCGCCCCGGACTCCCTGCCAGGCGCGGTGCCCCGCACCGACTCTGGGTGCGAACCGGGAGATTCACCGCGCAACGGCTCTGGGGGTGAACCGGGAGATTCGCCGGGCACCACGTCCGGATTCGAGCCCGGCGGCAGGACCGACATCGCGCCGGGTGTGGCGCCGGGCGGCGTGTCAAGCACCACGCCGGCATTCGAGCCGCCCTGCGCATCGCCTCACCTCGCCGATCTCGTGGCCCGGGTGGCCGACTCCGTGCGTCGTACCACGACTTTCATCGCGGAGCGCCGCGAGCGCCCCGCGGACGAGGCGGATCTCTTCCTCGCCGCCGAGCAGGCGCTGTTGCTCGGGCACCCCACACACCCCACGGCCAAGAGCCGCGAGGGACTCTCCGATGCCGAGGCCCGGCTCTACTCGCCCGAACTGCGCGGCTCCTTCACGCTGCACTGGCTGGCGGTCGCGCCCTCCGTCCTCGCGGCCGACTCGGCCTGGACCGAACGCGGTCGGCCCATGTCCGCCGGCTGGCTGGCCGAACGGCTCGCGGGCCCGGGCCTCGCGCTGCCCGACGGTTACACCGCGCTGCCGATGCACCCCTGGCAGGCTCGCGAAATGCGGCACCGCCCCGAGGCCGCCGCCCTGCTGGACGCCGGACTGCTGCGGGACCTCGGCCCGCACGGCGAGCCCTGGCACCCCACCTCGTCCGTTCGCACCGTCCACCGCCCGGGTGCTCCCGCGATGCTGAAGCTGTCCCTGGGCCTGCGCATCACCAACTCACGCCGGGAGAACCTCCGCAAGGAACTCCACCGGGGCGTCGAGGTGCACCGCCTGCTGCGCAGCGGCCTCGGCAAGCAGTGGCGGTCCGTGCATTCCGGCTTCGACATCGTCCGCGACCCGGCCTGGCTGGCCGTCGACGACGTGGACGGCACCCCTGTGACCGGGCTGGACGTGGTGATCCGCCACAACCCGTTCGGCCCCACCGACGACGTCTCCTGCATCGCCGGACTCGTCTCGCCCAGACCCCGTGCCCTGCCCGGCGCCGGATCGCCGCGCGCGCGCTCCCGGCTCGCCGGGATCGTCCTCCGTCTCGCCGCCCGCACCGGCCGCCCGCGCGGTGCCGTCGCCGCCGAGTGGTTCCTGCGCTATCTCGAACAAGTGGTGCGACCGGTGCTCTGGCTGGACGGCGAGGTCGGCATCGCCCTGGAGGCACACCAGCAGAACACCGTGCTCCTGTTGGATGCCCAGGGCTGGCCCGCGGGCGGCCGTTACCGCGACAACCAGGGCTACTACTTCCGCGAGTCCCGCCGCGCCGAACTCGACGCCCGGCTGCCCGGCATCGGAGAGCACAGCGACACATTCGTCTCCGACGAGGTCACCGACGAACGCTTCGCGTACTACCTCGGCATCAACAACGTGTTCGGCCTCATCGGTGCGTTCGGCTCCCAACGCCTCGTCGACGAAAGGCTGCTGCTTGCCGCCTTCCGCCGCTTCCTCGCCGACGTCGCCACGGGGCCCGCCCGGCTGCGCACATCCCTGCCTGCCCGCCTGCTCGACTCACCCGTCCTGCGCTGCAAGGCCAATCTGCTGACCCGACTGCACGGCCTCGACGAACTTGTCGGCCCGGTCGACACGCAGTCCGTCTACGTCACCATCGCCAACCCCCTTCATTCCTGAGGACCATGCCCCATCCCGTCTCCTGAGAGGAGCGTCGCCGTGACTCCCACCGACGCGAGCACCGACGCCTGCGCCGCCTCCGCCTGCGCCGCCGCGGGGCCCGGCCCCGGCCCCGCAGCCGGCCCCGGCCCCGCAGCCGGCCACGGCCCGGGCTCCGGTTCGGCCCTCGGCTCGGACCACGAGGACACCCTCGACCTACGGCTGCCCGAAGCGTTCATGGCGCTCCGCGCGGAGCAAGGCATGGGCCGAGGCGGGACGCAGGGTCTCAGCCCGCAGGACGACGACCTCCTCGATCACGTCGCCGATTGGGGCCCGACGGCCACCCCCGCGGGCGTCTTCCACCTCGTCCCCGTACACCTGGGCCGCGATCTCCCACTCGTCGCCGGCTGGATGAACGACCCCGCCGTGGCGGTCTTCTGGGACCTGGCCGGAGACACATCGGTGACCGAGCGGCATCTGCGCGCCCAGCTCGCCGGTGACGGACGCAGTGTCCCCTGCCTCGGCGTGCTGGACGGCACCCCGATGAGCTACTGGGAGATCTACCGCGCGGACCTCGACCACCTGGCCCGTCACTACCCCGCCCGTCCCCATGACACCGGAATCCACCTCCTCATCGGCGGTGTCGCCGATCGCGGGCGCGGCCTGGGCTCCACACTGCTGCGCGCGGTCGCCGACCTCGTCCTCGACCGGCGTCCCTCCTGTGCACGCGTCGTCGCCGAACCCGACCTTCGCAACACCCCCTCCATCGCCGCCTTCCTCAACGCAGGCTTCCGTTTCTCCGCCGAGGCCGACCTGCCCGGCAAACGGGCCGCCCTCATGGTCCGGGACCGGGCCGTGCGCCATCTGCTTCAGCCCCATCACTCTGCGTAACGATGCGTGTCGCGAACAGGTTCCCAGTCGTCCGTATGCCGCGGTTCACGGATCCGTGCCGAACCCCCGCACCACCCGTGAGCGCACCGTGCGCCGCGGCCTTGATCCCCCCGTTGTCGGTGACGGGCCGTAGGGTGGTCGCGCTATGACGAAGCCCTCACTCCCCGAACTCCTGCATGCAGCCGTCACCGCCGTCGGCGGCACGGAGCGCCCCGGCCAGGTGACCATGGCCCAAGCCGTCGCGGAGGCGATCGACGACGGTTCACATCTGCTGGTCCAGGCCGGCACCGGCACCGGAAAGTCGCTGGGCTATCTGGTGCCCGCGCTCGCTCATGGGGAGCCCGTCGTCGTGGCGACCGCCACCCTGGCGCTGCAGCGCCAGCTCGTCGAGCGCGACCTGCCGCGCACGGTCGAGGCGCTGCACCCGCTGCTGCGCCGCCGCCCGGAGTTCGCGATGCTCAAGGGCCGGTCGAACTACGTTTGTCTGCACCGTCTGCACGAGGGGGTGCCGCAGGACGAAGAGGACGGCCTCTTCGACCAGTTCGAGGCGGCCGCGCCCACCAGCAAGCTGGGCCAGGACCTGCTGCGTCTGCGCGACTGGTCCCAGGACACGGAGAGCGGCGACCGTGACGACCTCACGCCGGGCGTCTCCGACCGCGCCTGGGCCCAGGTGTCGGTGTCGTCCCGGGAGTGCCTGGGCGCCTCGAAGTGCGCGTACGGCGCCGAGTGCTTCGCCGAGATGGCCCGCGAGCGTGCCAAGCTTGCCGAGGTCATCGTCACGAACCACGCGCTGCTCGCGATCGACGCCATCGAGGGCGCGCCGGTACTCCCGCAGCATGAGGTGCTGATCGTGGACGAGGCCCATGAGCTGGTCTCCCGCGTGACGGGTGTCGCCACCGGCGAGCTCACCCCCGGCCAGGTCAACCGGGCGGTGCGCCGCGCCGCGAAGCTCGTCAACGAGAAGGCCGCCGACCAGCTCCAGACGGCCGCCGAGGGCTTCGAGCGGCTGATGGAGCTGGCCCTGCCCGGCCGTCTGGAGGAAATCCCGGAGGACCTGGGGTACGCCCTCATGGCGTTGCGCGACGCCGCCCGGACGGTGATCTCGGCGCTCGGCACGACCCGTGACAAGTCCGTCCAGGACGAGGACGCGGTCCGCAAGCAGGCACTGGCCTCGGTGGAGAGCGTGCACGACGTGGCGGAGCGCATCACCAGCGGTTCCGAGTGGGACGTCGTCTGGTACGAGCGCCACGACCGCTTCGGCGCGTCCCTGCGCGTCGCCCCGATGTCCGTGTCGGGGCTCCTGAGGGAGAAGCTCTTCGCGGACCGCTCGGTGGTCCTGACCTCCGCCACGTTGAAGCTGGGCGGTGACTTCAACGGCGTCGGGGCGTCCCTGGGCCTCGCCCCCGAGGGTACGGAGGGCGACGACCTCCCGAAGTGGAAGGGCGTCGACGTCGGTTCCCCCTTCGACTATCCGAAGCAGGGCATTCTGTACGTCGCCAAGCATCTGTCCCGCCCCGCGCGCGACGGCGACCGCGCGGACATGCTGGACGAGCTGACGGAGCTGATTCAGGCGGCCGGCGGCCGCACGCTGGGCCTGTTCTCGTCGATGCGGGCCGCCCAGCTCGCCGCCGAGGAGCTGCGCACCCGTATCCCCGAGTTCCCGGTCCTGCTCCAGGGCGAGGAGACGCTCGGCGAGCTGATCAAGAACTTCGCGGCCGACCCGAAGACCTGCCTCTTCGGCACGCTCTCGCTCTGGCAGGGTGTCGACGTCCCCGGCCCCAGTTGTCAGCTGGTCGTCATGGACAAGATCCCCTTCCCCCGCCCCGACGATCCGCTGATGAGCGCCCGACAGAAGGCCGTGGAGGACGCGGGGGGCAACGGGTTCATGGCTGTCGCGGCGACCCACGCGGCGCTGTTGATGGCTCAGGGCGCCGGGCGCCTCGTACGGGCGTCGGGGGACCGTGGCGTGGTCGCCGTACTGGACCAGCGGCTCGCCACGGCCCGCTATGGCAGCTATCTGAAGGCTTCACTGCCTGATTTCTGGTACACGACGGACCGTAACCAGGTGCGGAAGTCGCTGGCCGCGATCGACGCGGCGGCGAAGGCGCAGGACGCATAACCCGACGGGTGCTTGGTTTGCGCACGTCAGTACGCTGTCCGGCGGCCCGGGCCGCCGGACAGCGTACTGACAGGACTTCGCGCGGACGCGGACAGCATGGGGCCCCGGAACCGGCGCAGGGGTCCCGGGGCCCGGATCAGGGGCGGGTGTCGGAAGGCCCGCCCGCCGCGGAGCGGTCACACCCGCCGCAGCACCGCCACCACCTTGCCGAGGATCGTCGCCTCGTCGCCGGGGATCGGCTGGTACGCCGAGTTGTGCGGCAGCAGCCAGACATGGCCGTCCTCGCGCTTGAAGCGCTTGACCGTGGCCTCGCCGTCGAGCATCGCGGCGACGATGTCTCCGTTCTCGGCGACGGGCTGGCGGCGGACCGTGACCCAGTCGCCGTCACAGATCGCGGCCTCGATCATGGAGTCGCCGACGACCTTCAGGACGAAGAGCTCACCGTCGCCGACCAGCTGCCGGGGAAGCGGGAAGACGTCCTCGACCGACTCCTCGGCGAGGATGGGGCCACCGGCGGCGATACGGCCGACGAGCGGGACGTACGACGCGGCGGGCTTGCCCGCGGTGTCGGTGGGCTGCACGGAGGCCGACTGGTCCGAGCCGCGCACCTCATATGCGCGCGGACGGTGCGGGTCGCGGCGCAGGAACCCCTTGCGTTCCAGTGCCATCAGCTGGTGCGCCACCGAGGACGTGCTGGAGAGGCCGACGGCCTGGCCGATCTCCCGCATCGATGGCGGGTAGCCGCGCCGCTGCACGGAGTCCCGGATGACCTCGATCACCCGGCGTTGCCGGTCGGTCAGTCCGGAGCTGTCCGCCCGGATGCCTGGAGGTCGGCCGGGCAGGGACCTCTTGGGTCCCTCGTGGTTCGTGGCTTCGTTCATGGCATGCACCGGCTCGAGTCGGCCCTGGGAGCGGTCCTGGGCAGTGATGGTGGCACTGTCTGCGGTGGTGGTCACTTCGTCGGCCCCTCTCGATGGTCTCCCGTGCAGGACAACGGTAGTTGCTTTCGAAAGGTTGCGCCAAACACACGTTCGAGTGAAAAACCGCGATTTACCTGACGCGATCACGTGTCCGGGTGTATGGGTGGCGCCGGGCTTGGCGGACGAAAGCGCTCATTGCTGTACTCTTCACCGCCGGGGCAATGGCCTTGTGGGCCGCCTCGTCGGCGCCCAGTCTGCCACCTGGCGCCCCCCGGGCCGGGTAGCAGCCCCCTTTTCCATGTGGCGTCCACCGTATCTGCGCATGGCTCGTTTCGGTATGGCCCTGTGGCACGTGCCAATCCGTCCCCCACGGGCGTGTCGTCGCCGAATGTAAGAGCCAATCGCTACATGTAGTGGTTGGATTGCAGTAGCGGCCCAGAAGTTGTGGTCCCCCCGGTCTTCGCGGTCACGGAGATCCCCTATGCTTGGGGCTGCTTCGAGGGGCCCGTGAGCCCAGCGAGGCCTATGAGTCGTGCTGAAAAGGAGGGATGGAGCCATGCACTGCCCCTTCTGCAGGCACCCCGACAGCCGCGTCGTCGACAGTCGTACGACCGACGACGGCACGTCGATCCGCAGGCGCCGCCAGTGCCCCGACTGCTCCCGTCGTTTCACGACCGTGGAGACATGCTCGCTGATGGTGGTCAAGCGGTCCGGAGTCACCGAGCCCTTCAGCCGCACCAAGGTCATCAACGGTGTGCGCAAGGCATGCCAGGGACGGCCTGTCACCGAGGACGCACTCGCCCAGCTCGGCCAGCGGGTCGAGGAGCAGGTGCGGGCCACCGGGAGCGCCGAGCTGACCACCCACGACGTGGGCCTGGCCATACTCGGCCCCTTGCAGGAGCTCGACCTCGTCGCCTTTCTGCGGTTCGCGTCCGTGTACCGGGCGTTCGACTCGCTGGAGGACTTCGAGGCCGCCATCGCGGAACTCAGGGAGCAGCAGCGGGAGCGCCCCGCCGTGGACGACGAGGACCACGAAACGTCTGCCGGGGAGCGCCAGGGAACCGACCGCGGGTCCGGAGGGGCGGCCGACGTCCCCGTGCCCGCCATCGCCGCCGACTGACGGGAGGGTCGGCCGGTACCGGCCCCATCGGCGGCGCACACAGATCCGTCACGCGCGCCCGCGTACGACGCGCGTGACAAGCAGACACACAACACCGTGCCTGGGGAAGAAAAGGGCACGTCAGGGCGTTTTTGCCTGATACAGGGAGGCGGCATGACAGAGACGGCGAGCGGTCCGGCACGAGGTTCCCGAGCGAAGGGCGCCAAGGCCACCAAGGGACTGCGTATCGAGCGCATCCACACGACTCCCGGCGTGCACCCGTACGACGAGGTCGAGTGGGCGCGTCGTGACGTCGTCATGACCAACTGGCGCGACGGCTCGGTCAACTTCGAGCAGCGTGGCGTCGAGTTCCCCGACTTCTGGTCGGTGAACGCGGTCAACATCGTCACCAGCAAGTACTTCCGTGGTGCCGTCGGCACCCCGCAGCGCGAGACCAGCCTCAAGCAGCTGATCGACCGCATCGTGAAGACGTACCGGAAGGCCGGCGAGGACTACAAGTACTTCGCCTCGCCCGCCGACGCGGAGATCTTCGAGCACGAACTGGCGTACGCCCTCCTGCACCAGATCTTCAGCTTCAACAGCCCCGTCTGGTTCAACGTGGGCACCCCGCAGCCCCAGCAGGTCTCCGCCTGCTTCATCCTGTCCGTCGACGACTCCATGGAGTCGATCCTCGACTGGTACAAGGAAGAGGGCATGATCTTCAAGGGCGGCTCAGGTGCCGGCCTGAACCTCTCCCGCATCCGCTCCTCCAAGGAGCTGCTCTCCTCCGGCGGCAACGCCTCCGGCCCGGTCTCCTTCATGCGCGGCGCCGACGCCTCTGCAGGAACGATCAAGTCGGGTGGCGCCACCCGCCGCGCCGCGAAGATGGTGATCCTGGACGTCGACCACCCGGACGTCGAGGACTTCATCGAGACCAAGGTCAAGGAGGAGGAGAAGATCCGCGCCCTGCGCGACGCGGGCTTCGACATGGACCTCGGCGGCGAGGACATCACCTCCGTCCAGTACCAGAACGCCAACAACTCGGTCCGCGTCAACGACACCTTCATGAAGGCCGTCGAGAACGGCGAGAACTTCGGCCTGCGCGCCCGCATGACCGGTGAGGTCATCGAGGAGGTCGACGCCAAGGCGCTCTTCCGCAAGATGGCCGAGGCCGCCTGGGCCTGCGCCGACCCCGGCATCCAGTACGACGACACGATCAACCACTGGCACACGTGCCCGGAGTCCGGCCGCATCAACGGCTCGAACCCGTGCAGCGAGTACATGCACCTGGACAACACGTCCTGCAACCTCGCCTCGTTGAACCTGATGAAGTTCCTGAAGGACGACGGCAAGGGCAACCAGTCCTTCGACGTCGAGCGCTTCGCAAAGGTCGTCGAGCTGGTCATCACCGCGATGGACATCTCGATCTGCTTCGCGGACTTCCCGACCCAGAAGATCGGCGAGAACACCCGCGCCTTCCGCCAGCTCGGCATCGGTTACGCCAACCTCGGCGCCCTCCTCATGGCGACCGGCCACGCGTACGACTCCGACGGCGGCCGGGCCCTGGCGGGTGCCATCACCTCCCTGATGACCGGCACGGCGTACAAGCGCTCCGCCGAGCTGGCCGCGGTCGTCGGCCCGTACGACGGCTACGCCCGCAACGAGCAGCCGCACCTGCGCGTCATGAAGCAGCACGCGGACGCCAACGCCGCGGCCGTGCGCATGGACGACCTGGACACCCCGGTGTGGGCCGCCGCCACGGAGGCCTGGCAGGACGTGCTCCGCGTCGGCGAGAAGAACGGCTTCCGCAACTCCCAGGCGTCCGTCCTCGCGCCCACCGGCACCATCGGTCTCGCGATGTCCTGCGACACCACCGGTGTCGAGCCGGACCTGGCGCTGGTCAAGTTCAAGAAGCTGGTCGGCGGCGGCTCGATGCAGATCGTCAACGGCACCGTACCGCAGGCGCTGCGCCGCCTCGGCTACCAGGAGGAGCAGATCGAGGCGATCGTCGCCCACATCGCCGAGCACGGCAATGTGATCGACGCGCCGGGCCTCAAGCACCAGCACTACGAGGTCTTCGACTGCGCCATGGGCGAGCGCGCCATCTCCCCGATGGGCCACGTCCGCATGATGGCCGCGATCCAGCCGTGGATCTCCGGCGCCATCTCCAAGACGGTCAACATGCCGGAGTCGGCGACCGTCGAGGAGGTCGAGGAGATCTACTTCGAGGCCTGGAAGCTGGGCATCAAGGCGCTCGCGATCTACCGCGACAACTGCAAGGTCGGCCAGCCGCTCTCCGCCAAGAAGAAGGAGCCCGCGCAGGAGAAGGCCGAGGAGCCCGCCGTCGTCGAGACCAAGGTCGAGAAGGTCGTCGAGTACCGCCCGGTCCGCAAGCGCCTCCCGAAGGGTCGTCCCGGCATCACCACCTCCTTCACCGTCGGCGGCGCAGAGGGCTACATGACCGCCAACTCCTACCCGGACGACGGTCTCGGCGAGGTCTTCCTGAAGATGTCCAAGCAGGGCTCGACCCTCGCGGGCATGATGGACGCCTTCTCGATCGCAGTCTCGGTGGGTCTGCAGTACGGCGTGCCGCTGGAGACGTACGTCTCGAAGTTCACGAACATGCGCTTCGAGCCGGCCGGCATGACGGACGACCCGGACGTCCGGATGGCGCAGTCGATCGTCGACTACATCTTCCGCCGCCTGGCTCTGGACTTCCTGCCCTTCGAGACGCGCTCCGCGCTCGGCATCCACTCCGCCGAGGAGCGTCAGCGCCACCTGGAGACCGGCTCGTACGAGCCCGCCGAGGATGAGGTCGACGTCGAGGGCCTGGCCCAGTCGGCCCCGCGCGCCCAGGAGCTGAAGGCGGTCGCCACTCCGAAGGCCGAGGCCGCGACGGCCAAGCCTGCCCCCAAGCAGGCGCACACCAGCGCCGAGCTGGTGGAGATGCAGCTGGGCATCCAGGCTGACGCCCCGCTGTGCTTCTCCTGCGGCACGAAGATGCAGCGGGCCGGCTCCTGCTACATCTGCGAGGGCTGCGGCTCGACGAGCGGCTGCAGCTGAAAATAGGCGGAATTGCGTCGGATGCAACACTCGACGTGATCAGCGAAGCCAGGTGACCTGCGGGTTTTGAAGGGGACCGGCCGACGGCCGGTCCCCTTCAGCGCGTCCTGGAGCGGGGTGCGTAACCAGTCAGGACATCCTGGCTACCGGTTCACAACCAAGATCACCCGTTGTCCACCAGGAGCTTCCGTGCTTGTCCACCCGTCCGGGATCGACCTGTCCAGTTCGACCCTGCGGCTCCTCGCGCGTCACCTGCGCCGGCGCCGTCGTGAGATCGGCAGTCGATGGCGACGCCTGTCCGCAGGCCGCCAGGCCCTGCTCACGCTTGGGCACCCGCGGTGCGGCGATGTATGCGACGGTGCATCGTGTTCAGGTCGTCGTCCCGCTGCGGGGGCTGCGTGACCGCAGGACCGCGACCTCCCAGCCGAAGCCCACCAGCAGTCGGCCGTCCGGGGTGAGTTTCACCGCATGGACGGGCGCGGGGAACACCAAGGGATGTCCGGTGGGACGGCCGGTGGTCAGGTCCCACACCCGCACGGTCCCGTTCCGGCTGCCGCTGGCGGCGATCGGACGGCCGTCCGCCACTCCCGTCGCCACTGCTCGCACCTCGTCGGTGTGGCTGATGAGGAGGGTGCCGACGGGGCGCCCGGTGGTCAGGTCCCACACGCGCACCGTCCCGTCCCTGCTTCCGGTAACGGCGACCGGGCGACTGTCCACCACCGCGGTCGCCACCGCCGTCGCCATCGCCCTGACCAAGCCGATGCGGCCGGTGAGCGGATCGCCGACCGGGCGTCCGGTGGTCAGGTCCCAGACCCGCACCGTCGTGTCCCAACTTCCGGTGACCGCGACCGGGCGACCTCGCACCGCTGCGGTCGCCACCGACCCCACCAGGCCGTAGTGGCCGGTCAGGGGCTCGCTGACGGGGCGGGTGGTGGTCAGGTCCCACACCCAAATCGTTCCGTCGTGGCCGCCGGCGAGGGCCACCGGGGTCCCCGCCAGCACCGCCGTCGCCAGTGACCACACCGGCCCGGTGTGGCCGACGAGGGGTTGCCCCAAGGGCGCGCCGGTGGCCAGGTCCCACACCCGCACCGTTCCTTCCCAGCCACTGGTGAGGACGACCGTGCGGTCGTGCACCACGGCGGTGGCCAGCGCCTCCACGATGTGGGAGCCGGTGACGGGTGCGGCGGCGGGCCGACCGGTGGCCAGGTCCCAGACCCGCACGGTCGCGTCCCGGCTGCTGGTGACCGCGACCGGGCGGCCGTCCACCACCGCCTCGGCCACGGCTCGCCCGTGGTCGGTGTGGCCGATGCGGGGGGCGCCGACGGGGCGGCCGGGTGACAGGTCCCAGACGCGCACTTCTCCGTCCTCGTTGCCACCGGTGAGAGCGACCTGACGACCGTTCACCTCCGCGGTGGCCGCCGCCCACACCCCGTCGACATGACCGGCCAGCGGTCTGCCGATGGGGCGGCCGGTGGCCAGGTCCCACACCCGCACCATCCCGGCCTGGCCACCGCCGACCGCGACAGGACGGCCCTGCACCGTCCCGGTGGCCAGTGCCTGCACCCCGTCGGGGGCGCCGGTGAGGGGTTCGCCGCGCAGGCGCCCGGTGGTCAGGTCCCACACCCGCACGGTCCCGTCCCGGCTGCCGCTGACAGCCACCGGACGACCGTTCACCACCGCGGTGGCCAGGGCCCGCACCCCATCGCTGTGACCGGTGAGCGGTTCGCCGACCGGGTGGCCGGTGGCCGGGTCCCACACCCGCACCGCCCCCTCCCAGGTGCCGGCGACGGCGACCGGGCGGCCGTCCACGACCCCCGCCGCCAGCGCCTCCACCGGGCCGTCGCGGCCGGTGAGGGGCTTGCCGACGGGCTGGCCGGTGGTCAGGTCCCAAGCCCGAACGGTCCCGTCCCGGCTGCTGCTCATGCCGAGCGGGCACCCGTCCGCCACCACCGTCGCCACCGCTGTGACGCCTGCGGTGTGGCCGGTGAGGGGTGTGCTGACGGGGCGTCCGGTGGTCAGGTCCCAGAGCCGTACGGTCCCGTCCCGGCTGCCTCCGAAGACAACCGGGCAGTCCCGCACCACAGCCGTCGCCACCGCGCAGACCTCGCCGTCCAGGCCGGTGAGGGGTTCGCCGACTGGATTCCCAGCAGCCAGATCCCACACCCGCACCGTGCGGTCGTAGCTGCTGCAGGTGACGGCGATCGGGCGCCCCCCGACGATCCCCGTCGCCACCCCGCGCACGCGCTCGGTGTGGCCGATCAGAGCCTGACGGAACCGGTGGTCGACCGTGCTGCCGGTGGCCCAGGCCACCTCCCAACGTCTGTCCGCACCGTCGTCGACCGGCACGGCGGTGATCCGCGCCGACAGGTCCGGAGCCCCGAAGCGGGCGGCGTCCAGCGCCAGCATCTGCCGACGCACCCCCGGACTCGCCTGCCGGTGCAGATGCGCCGATGCCCGGTACACCGCTGCCGCCAACCGCCCGGCGGGACCAGGGGCTGCTGCCAACAGCTCAAGCACCGCCTCGGGGTCGGCGTGTACCAGGAACGCCGGATCGAGGAACTTCGCTTCCGCACCGGCGGATTCGGCGTCAGCGCCCTCGACACCCAGGCCGTCGGACCAGCCATGCATGCCATCGCCCCCCATCAGCGCATCAGCCCCTCAAGGCGCGGCTCAGCCAGGCGGCTGCGGCGCAGGCGAAGATGCACCGGTCGCCACAGGGCCCAGGCCAGACCGAGCACGAGCGGGACCTGGAGGACCTGCTGGACCACCGCAGGGCCGGGGGCGCTTCCGCGCTCGGCCGGGGCCAACCCCCGCGTGTCGACGGTTACCACGTAGGTGCCACCCACCACCCAGTGCCAGCCGACGAGGCCCCCCTGGATCGGGGCCATCGGTGGGCCGTCGAGGACGGAGACGGTGTAGAACTCGGTACTCCCACCGCTCATGCCGTCCTCGGCTACCTGGACCCCCAGGACCGTGACGTGTTCGGTGCGCCCGTGCTGGTGCAACGCCTGCTGGTCCAGCTCGGACCTCTGCAGGACCAAAGCTGCCAGCAGACACAGCACGCCCAGGATCCACCGCAGGCCCAGGAAGCGGCAGAAGCCAGGAAGCAAGCAGGCACCCAGGAGCACCAGCACGCCCAGGAGGTCTATCCACTCGGCCTGCCTGAAGAAGGAGGTACGTGCGATCAGGCGCACGATCGCCCACAACCCGCACGCGCCCCCGACGCTTGCCGCAGCGGGACCCAGCCGTCGGATAAACGCTCCTGCCGTGGGGAGCCGTGGGCCCGACGGGCTCCGTGCGGCGTCCTCTTCGTCCGTGCCCATGCCCGTCTCCGTCCTCCACGCAACCCGGATGCTCCCCGTCAGCCACCGCACGAGGCTTCGACTCCACAAAGTAGAGATTGTTCAACGATCCTACAAGAGGTCATTCCTGTAGACCTAGGCATTTCTCTCCCCTGGAATCCCCAACTGGGCAGATGGGGGCAGGTTTTGTTCAACGAGAATTCGAGGCACTCAGCAGATCCGGTGACGGTCGAGGAGGGCGGATGGGCACAAGCGCACTCAGCTCGTGGGTTGCCGGACTGGAGAGGGACAAAGACCAGCTCGGTCGCGGCAGCACCGCTGAGCGGGTGGCCGGTGTGCTACGCCGTCGAGTGACGGAGGGTGATATCCCGCCCGGAACACGGTTGTCCGAGGAAGTCGTGGGGGCAGCCCTGGGCGTGTCCCGCAACACCTTGCGTGAGGCCTTCCGACTGCTGACCCATGAGCGGCTGCTGGTACACGAGTTGAACCGCGGCGTTTTCGTACGCACCTTGGACGGCGACGACGTAGCACAGCTGTACCGGCTGCGCCGACTCGTGGAGGGCGCGGCCGTGCGGGAGGTGGCCGGCGCCCCCGACCGGGTGATCGAGGAGATCCGCGCATCCGTGGAGGAGGGCGAGCGGGCGGCAGCCGAGCAGCGCTGGCCCGATGTCGCCACCGCCGATCTGCAGTTCCACCACGGCATCGTACGGCTGACCGAATCACCGCGACTGGCGGACTTCATGCTCCGCATCCACGCCGAACTACGCCTGGCCTTCCATGCCATGGGCGACCTGCGGCGCTTCCACGCGCCCTACCTCATCCGCAACCGTGAACTCCTGGCAGCCCTGGAGGCCCGGGACGCCCAGCAGGCAGAACTCCTGCTGTCGGTCTACCTCGCCGACGCCGAACGGCAACTGCTGCGCGCCTTCGCCGACCGTGAACCCTTTTCATCCACAGGCTGACGTGGTCAGGTGAAGAGTCAGGACTGCTTGGACGATGGCGGTGATGCGGGTGGTGCTGCAGCGGAGTTTGTGCAGGAGGCGCCACTGTTTGAGGGTGGCCATGGCCTGTTCGCCGAGTGCGCGGATCTTGGCGTGGGAGACATTGACGGCGCGCTGGCCTGCGGAGAACTGGTCCCAGCGGCCTTGGTAGGGGACGCGGAAGGTGCCGCCGGCTCCTTGGTAGGCCTTGTCGGCCCAGCAGCGGATGCCCGCCCGGGTCAAGGCGGCGGGGATGTCGTGGGTGCGGGCGGCCTTGATGTCGTGGACGGCTCCGGGCAGCGCCGGAGACGCCCAGAGCAGGTGGCCGAAGGGGTCGGTGATGACCTGGATGTTCATGCCGTGCTTCTTGTGCTTGCCTGAGCAGAAGGGGCGGTCGGCGGCGATGCGGTCGATCGGCAGCAGTGTGCCGTCCAGGATCACGTATGCCTTCTGGGCAGCGGTGCTGACGGCCTGTTCGAAGGTGGGTGCCAGGGCGGCCAGGACGTCGACGGCCTCGCGGATGTAACGGCAGACGGTGGCGATGCCGATGTTGAACCCGGCGGCGAGCCGGCCGCAGGTGTCGCCGCACCGCAGGTGCCCGAGCGTGAGCAGGGCCTGGCGGCCTGCGGACAGGCGTCGCCATCGACTGCCGATCTCACGACGGCGCCGGCGCAGGTGACGCGCGAGGAGCCGCAGGGTCGAACTGGACAGGTCGATCCCGGACGGGTGGACAAGCACGGAAGCTCCTGGTGGACAACGGGTGATCTTGGTTGTGAACCCGTCTACCAGGAGCTTCACTTCGTTGTACCGCCCTCCGCGACCAACCCGGCGCCCACATCACGAGGTTGGAAAAGGCTCAGTGGCTTGATCAATGGAGGTGTCAGCTCGCCTGGGTCAGCGCCCTGCCCTGGGAGCGCGACCGCGTCTCCGTCACCTTCTTCCAACCTGGTTGGCCGACCGGGAACGACGAGGGGCCTTGGTTGCAGTTCCGTCATGTCCTGTCCGTCACCGACGATGCCCCCGATGACCAGGCCAACCGGATGCTGCGAGATCTCCTCCAAGTCGACCCCCGCGCGACTGGCGAAGTCTGCGGTGGTTCACGCGAGTTTGCTAGACAGTTGGGATACCCGTGTCCTGACCGATTCCGGCCCTGAGGGCGTAGGAACATCAGGTCTTGTGACGCCAGGGCTGCCGTGGCATGCTCCTGACCGTGATCAAGAGAAACGAGCCTTCCGTCCGCCGATGAGCGAGGCGACCGGGATGCGTCCCGGATCACAGACGTCACTGTTCGACTACGCGCTGGCGCTACACGAGTCCTCTCCAGAGGAGCCTCTTCCGCGCGACGGAGAACCGTATCCAGACGATCAGGCGCACCGTCGGCGCCCTCGCCCCGAGGCCCCCGAAGACCGGAGTCGCATCGGGTTGGACGTGGCGTCCATCCTGGACGCTCACCTTGCCCGGCCTTCGGCCAGCCCCATCAGCCTCGCCGATGCCTTCCACGACATCTACGTCCCGATTCACGAAAACAAGCACATCACGGCGGCTGCCCAGCGGGCTGACAGAGACCGTGTTCTCCAGATTGGTCGGTGGCTCGTCAGGCACAGTACCGACCGATGCGCGGTCACCGTGGGCCTTGCCCTCCTTGCGGCCGTGGGAACAGCCGATGACATCCCACTGATCCAAACGATCGGACTTCTGTCCAACCGCTTCGGTCCACTCTCAGCGCGTGCCTTGGAACAACTGCCTGAAGGCGGCGCCGAAGCCCTCCTCTGGCTCGCTGACCGAGTCACCGGTTGGGGACGGGTCTACGTCGTGGAAGCCCTCTGTCGGCTCGACGATCCCGCTGCCCGGCCCTGGCTCCTCCGCAGGGCATGTGACGGCGACTTCCTCAACGCGTACTTCGCAGGCCGTGTCGCTGAGACCACATACTTGCACGAAGCCATCACCGAATCCTGCGTGGACGACGAGATCGCGGACCACACCGGCAGACTGCTACTCGTGCTGACCTACAGTCAGGGCATGGGCATGACCCTCTCGCGGTACCCCCATGCCGAGGCAGTACTGGCTGCGCATCTGCGTCACCTTGAGCGTCTGGGGCCCTCCGCCACTCGGTACTCCACTGCCGCCTGGCTGACCAGCAGCCTCGGGGAACACGGCGACGCAGGATCGATCGGGCCCACCGAGCGTTGGCGGTCCTATCGGGACCGCTATCTGGCACTTCTCGACCGCGAGGACTGGTGCCAAGTGGCCCGGAAGGCCCTCGCGGCCAAGGAACCCGGGGTCCTCCGGCTCGCAGAGACGGCGTCGGGCCGCAGGCTGCGAGCGTTCGCCTGCCGGCCACCATCGGGCGAGGAATAGCGCACGCCAAGAATATCTACCCTCCGCCAGTATCCGACCGCCTGAAGGGCGGCACGGCCGACGGTCGTGCCGCCCTTCGGCGTTGACGGACCCTTCGGGGGAGCAGTGGGGCGACGGCTTCCCCGGGACAGGCGCTCAAGAGTCGTGCGGGTTGCCCATGATGCGGGCGAAGCTCTCCGGGTCCGTGTCGTAACCGTGGATGCCCGGGCGGAACGTCCACTCGCCGGAACCGTCGCGCACGAACTCGGCCACCGTCGCGGCCGTCGCGCCGAGGACGCCGCCGAAGTCGTCCTCGGCGAGGACGGTGTAGCCCTCGCGCAGACGCAGCGCCGGATTCAGGACGCCCACGAACGTCCTGCGGCCGGTGCGCTGCTGGATGACGACGCCGGCCACCACGCGCGCGTACCGGCTGTCGAGCCGGTACAGCTCCAGCGTCATGACCTCGTCCCAGCCGAAGCCCTTGCCGTCCAGGCTGTCCCGGTTCAGGGAGATCGTGCCGTCGGGCGAGCGGCTGTCGAAGTGCACTACATAGGCGGGATCCCCGTACGGATCCGTCGCAAGGTAGGTCGCGGCGATGATGTCGAGATCGGTGGGCGGCTGGCCGGACGGGCTCGGGTCCCACTTCACCGCCAGCTCGACCTTGTGGATGCCCTTGTTGAGGCCGCTCATCACACATCCTCTCCCCGTTGTCATGACCCGCTGCACGAACTGCCGTGAAGCAAGGGCCAGTTGTCCATTGTGCCTCGCGCGCGGGGGCGCTCGCCCGGGTGCACTCCGCCGGAGCGTGACCGACGCCACGCACCGGGGCCTTACGATGGCGCGGTGCTGGTCAAGTGGACTCGCTGCACCGTGGTCGACCGCCGCGGTTTCGAACGGGGGCAGCGAAAGTGGGCGGGGCTTCTGGGGGAGCCGGGCTTCCGGGGACAGGGCGGGGGCTGGAGCCGGGGTAGGCCCGGTGTGGCGCACATCTTCGCGTTCTGGGAGAGCCGCGCCTTCTACGACTCGTTCATGGCGCGCTCCCATGACCGGCTCGGCGCGTCTCAGTCGGGCACGTTCAAGGATCAGCAGGTCAGACTCTTCGACCACCGCTTCGACGTGAAGACGGGCTTCGAGCCCCGCTTCACGGAGGCCGACCTGGTGCGCGTGGCGCACTGCCGGGTCCACGAGGAGCGGGCCGAGCACTTCGCGCTGATGCAGGAGAAGGTCTGGAACCCGGCCATGGCGGGCTCTCCGGGCATGATCCGCGGGCTGTTCGGCGAGGCGCCGGGCCATGAGTTCCTGATCCTGTCGATGTGGCAGTCGGCCGCGGAGCACGGCAAGTACCGTGAGGAGCGTGTGGAGCGCCTGGCGCTGAGGGCGCAGACGGAGGCGGACATCGCGGCGCTCACGGGCGACATCGTGGAACTGGAGCCGGCGTGGACGGTGTGAGTCCATGAGTTTGAGAACCGGACGGAACGGATGAGCGCGGCCCGAATGTGACCTGCGCCGTATGGAACCCCTTCGGGTGCCCGTTCGACCGTCACTCGATCTAGGGTTTTGGCATGGCACGACCACGGCGCATCGTCCTTGTCCGGCACGGCGAGTCGGTGGGCAATGCCGATGACTCCGTGTACGAACGCGAGCCCGACCACGCGCTGCCGCTCACCGAGAGGGGATGGCAGCAGGCGGAGGAGACGGGCAAACGGCTACGGGAGGTCTTCGGCAGGGAGCGCATCAGCGTGTACGTCTCCCCCTACCGCCGCACCCACGAGACCCTCCGGGCCTTTCACCTGGACCCCGATCGCGTCCGTGTCCGCGAGGAGCCCCGGCTGCGCGAGCAGGACTGGGGAAACTGGCAGGACCGCGACGACGTACGGCTGCAGAAGGCGTACCGGGACGCGTACGGACACTTCTTCTACCGCTTTGCCCAGGGCGAGTCCGGTGCCGACGTCTACGACCGGGTGGGCGGCTTCCTTGAGAGCCTGTACCGGAGCTTCGAGGCACCTGATCATCCGCCGAACGTCCTCCTGGTGACCCATGGCCTGGCCATGCGGCTGTTCTGCATGCGTTGGTTCCACTGGACGGTCGCGGAATTCGAATCGCTCTCGAACCCCGGGAACGGGGAGACGCGCATGCTCGTCCTGGGAGAGGACGGCAAGTACACGCTCGACCGGCCGTTCGATCGCTGGCGCGACCCGGAGCCGTACTGGATCACCGGTTAGAGTGGCAGGGCGATGACCGCTGATTCCTCTCCCGAAGGGCGCCTGGGACGCGCCTTTGCCGGCCTGCGCGGACTGGCCGTGGGGGACGCACTGGGCTCACAGTTCTTCGTCCCCGCGAACTATCCGCTGCTCAAGCGCCGCGAGCTGCCGCCGAGCCCCTGGCAGTGGACGGACGACACCGAGATGGCCTGTTCCGTCGTGTCCGTCCTGGCCGCGCACCACCGCATCGACCAGGACGAGCTGGCTCGCTCCTTCGCCGAGCACCACGACTTCGACCGTGGCTACGGCCCCGCCGTGAACCGCCTTCTCCGGCTCGTCCGGGAGGGCGGCGACTGGCGCGAGCTGTCCGCGGCACTGTTCGACGGCCGGGGGTCGTGGGGCAACGGGGCGGCGATGCGGATCGCGCCCCTGGGAGCCTGGTACGCCGACGATCCCGAGCAGGCCACGCACCAGGCGGAGATCTCTGCGTATCCCACGCACCAGCATCGGGAGGCCGTGGTCGGTGCCATGGCTGTCGCCGCGGCAGCCGCCCTCGCCGCCGATCCGGCGGGGCCGCCGAGCGCCGAGGCCCTGCTCGACGGGGTCATCGCGCTGGTACCGAAGAGCGCCGTCGGGGCCGGGCTGCGACGGGCGCGGGACATGCTCGACTACGGCGACGCGGCGACCGTGGCCGCCGTCCTGGGCTGTGGGCGGCGCACGACGGCGCACGACACGGTTCCGTTCGCGCTCTGGTCGGCCGCGCGCGCCCTCGGCGACTACGAGCAGGCCTTCTGGACGACCGCGCAGGTGGGCGGCGACGTGGACACGACCTGCGCCATCGTCGGCGGAGTCGTCGCCTCCGGGAAGGCCGGAGCACCGCCGGGGGAGTGGCTGGACCGGACGGAGCCGTTGCCGGACTGGGTGCCGCCGTCGATGGCGTAATCGGACGGTACCTCCGGGCCGTCCTTCCGCTGTCGCGGCGCGCCGCCTCATCACGGTCCTGATCGGGGCGGTGGTGGATGTCGAGCTTCGGTGTGTGGGGGGCGTGTCCTCGGTGGTGGCGGGGTCGCCGCGGTGTTGCGTGGTGGCTGGTCCGGTTGTGGTGGCCGGTCCGGCCAGGGGTTTGTGGTGCGGGCGGACCGGCTGGGGTCCGTCCTTCCGCCGTCGTGGCCCGCTGACTCATCACGGTCCTGATTGGGGCGGTGGTGAATGTCGAGCTTCGGTGTGTGGGGGGCGTGTCCTCGGTGGTGGCGGGGTCGCCGCGGCGTTGCGCGGTGGCTGGTCCGGTTGTGGTGGCCGGTCCGGCCGGGCGTCGCGCTGCGGGCGGGCCCGCGAGGGTGCCGGGCCCGCCCCATGTGTCATGCCCCGGACCGACTCGCGAGCGGGGCGGCCGCGCCCGGCTTCATACCTCGAAGGGCCGGAGCCCTCGCCGTCGATCCCCGGGCGCGGTCCTGCCGCCGTGGCCTCCTGCCCGGTTCCTCGGCGGACCGGGCAGGAGTGGACGGGCCCGTCAGCCCCCGCCCGGCCCCACCGAACCGGCCAGGGCCTCCAGATCGCTCTTGCGGACGCGGATGACCACCGCGGCCGTGACCAGGGCCAGTACGGCCATCGCCGCGGCCGGGACGAACGCCGTCGAGATGCCGTGGGCGAGCACCTCGTGCCCCCACGGCGCCGGCAGCTGGTGCGTCTTGGCGAACTCCGCCTTCTGCTCGGCCGTACCGTTCGCCAGGAACTTCGGCATCTGCTTCTTCGCCTCGTCCCGGCCGGCGGTGCCGAAGACCGTGGTCAGGATGGACAGGCCCAGCGAACCGCCCACCTGCTGCGTGGCGTTGAGCAGACCCGATGCCGCGCCCGCCTCGTGCTGGGCGACGCCCGAGACCGCGGTCAGCGTCAGCGTCACGAAGTTCAGGCCCATGCCGAAGCCGAACACCAGCATCGGGCCGAGCACTCCTCCGACGTATGAGCTGTCGGGCTTGATGAACGTCTGCCAGCTGAGCCCGATCGCCACGAGCGCCGCGCCGACCAGCATGAACGGCTTGGGTCCCAGCACCGGCAGGAACCGCTGCGACAGGCCCGCCCCGACCGCGATCGCCACCGTCACCGGGAGGAAGGCCACCCCGGCCGAGATCGGCGTGTACCCGAGCACGTTCTGCACGAAGAGCACGATGTAGAAGAACATGCCGAACATCGCCGCGGCCAGGCTCAGCATGATCACGTACGTGCCGGAGCGGTTGCGGTCGGCGAACATCCTCAGCGGTGTGATCGGTTCCCTGGCCCGCGTCTCGATGAAGACGAACGCCAGCAGCAGGACCACGGCCGCGCCGAAGAACCCGATCCCGACGCTGTCCCGCCACCCGTCCTCGGCTGCGCGGATGAAGCCGTACACCAGGGACGCCATGCCCGCCGTCGAGGTGAGCGCGCCCGCTATGTCGAAGCGTCCGGGATGGCGCTCGGACTCGGTGATGTACATCGGCGTGAGTATGGCGATCAGAATGCCGATGGGTACGTTCACGAAGAGGACCCAGCGCCAGTCGAGCCACTCCGTGAGCATGCCGCCGGCCAGCAGTCCGATCGCGCCACCGCCGGCCGAGACCGCGGCGAAGACGGCGAACGCCCGGTTCCGCTCCGGGCCTTCGGGGAACGTGGTGGTGATGAGAGCCAGTGACGTGGGCGACGCAATTGCGCCACCCATGCCCTGGAGGGCGCGCGCGGCGAGCAACTGCCAGGGTTCCTGTGCGAGTCCGCCGAGCAGCGAGGCAAAGGTGAACAGCAGGATGCCCGTCATGAACACGCGGCGTCGACCGAGGATGTCACCGGCCCGGCCGCCGAGAAGCAGCAGGCCACCGAAGGTGAGCGTGTACGCGCTGACCACCCATGTCAGGTCGGTCGTGCTGAACTTGAGCGCGTCTTGAATGTGCGGGAGTGCGATGTTCACAATCGTCGCGTCGAGTACCACCATGAGTTGGCAGGCCGCGATGATGGTGAGCGCGATGCCGGGACGCCCCTCCCGGCGGGCGGCTCCCGGCTTCCGTTCCTGGATCAATGGAGAGGTTGTCACTATGGGTCCCCCACAAGTGCGTTAGTGAACGCTCGCGTTCACTGCCGCGTCAAACGGTAGTGAGTCCCCGTCAGTGAACGCAAGCGTTCACTGACTTCGTTGCCGTGCGATGCCGCCCGTTCGCTCGCCGCTTCCCCGGAATCCCCGCTTCCCCATGCTCAACGGAGACATACAGATGGGTACTTCGTCCTGGACGGCCGCCTCCGCTCAGCCGGCCTCCCTCCGCCGACGTGGTGCTGTGCTCGAGCGCGCGATCCTGGACGCCGCGCTGGAGCAGCTCAGTACGGTCGGCTGGAACGGCCTCACGATGGAGGGGGTCGCCGCCGGCGCCCAGACCGGAAAGGCCGCGGTCTACCGCCGCTGGCCGTCCAAGGAGGACCTCGTCGCGGACGCTCTCCAGGCCGGACTGCCGCGTTTCGACGAGGCGCCCGACCTCGGGAGTGTGCGCGAGGATCTGCTGGTGCTCTGCCGGCAGGCGCGCGACGCGATGTTCTCGCGCCCCGGGTTCGCACTCCGCTCTGTGATTCACGAATGCGACACCTTGCAAGCGGAACGCTTCCATGGCGTGATCTACGGGGGGGTTGTGGAGCCGACGATCAAGCTGCTGCGGGAGGTCATCGACCGTGGAATCGAGCGGGGAGAGGTGCGGCCCGACGCGGCGAACGGATATGTCTTCGATGCCGTTCCGGCCATGATGATGTATCGATCAAAGATGTGCGGAAGCGAATGGGGCGACCGGGACATCGAAGAGCTGATCGATCAGCTGATGGTTCCCCTGCTCCGTCCGTAGCGCGCTGATCCGGGTTTCCGTGGCTTTGGGGGTGCGGATGCGAGGGTCCTGCGACCGCGGTGGTGAACGGGCCTTGGGCGGGTGTGCCGTCTCCCGGGGAACCGGGGTGTCGCACGGGGAACCCGGCGGCGTAGGCTAAGGGCGCCATGCCGTACGAACCACCTACTCACACCGTCGAGCGCTCCCTTCGCGCAACGACCGGAGCGAAGGTCATCGCCGGTGTCGACGAGGTGGGACGCGGCGCCTGGGCCGGCCCCGTCACCGTCTGCGCGGCGGTCACGGGACTGCGCCGACCGCCCGAGGGTCTCACCGACTCCAAGCTGCTGACCGTCAAGCGGCGCACAGAGCTCGCGGGGCGGTTGGAGAAGTGGGTGACGGCGTACGCCCTGGGTCATGCCTCTGTCGAGGAGATCGACGACCTCGGGATGACGGCCGCGCTCCGGCTCGCGGCGGTACGCGCCCTGGAGGCGCTGCCCGTTCGCCCCGACGCGGTCATCCTCGACGGGAAGCACGACTATCTGGGGGCGCCCTGGACGGTCCGTACGGTGATCAAGGGCGACCAATCGTGCGTGGCGGTCGCGGCGGCCTCGGTGATCGCCAAGGTTCACCGCGACAAAATGATGGCCGAACTGGGTATCGACCATGCAGACTTCGGTTTTGCGGCCAACGCCGGGTATCCGTCACCGGTGCACAGGGCCGCGCTGGAGGAACGGGGCCCCACCCCGTACCACCGTTTGTCGTGGGCGTATCTTGATGCGCTGCCCCAGTGGCGGCACCTCAAGAAGGTCCGCAGCTGGGTGGACGGAAACGCGCCGGAAATCGAGGGCCAGCTCGGCTTCGACTTCTGACCGCTTCCGATCGCGCTCATGTGCCACCCGCCGACGCGAGTCGCACCGGCGTTTGATAAATATCAGCTCATGCCTCTCATTCCCGAGGAGCCTCAGATTCACGAGAGTGCCCAGGGTCCCCGCGCCACTCCGGCCAGTGGCCGTACCGCGCCGACCCCCCGTCCTGTACCCGGTCCCCGCCCCGCGGCCCCTGCTCGTCCCGGCCGTCCCGGGCCTGTACGGCCGATGCCGGCCCAGCGGGCCTCGCGCGAGCCGGCCGCGGCCAAGCCCGGGCCGTCCGCTCCCTCTGCCACTCCGCAGATCCAACTGATCCCGGCCTCGGTCGAGGGCGCGCTGGACGCCACCGAGGAGGCCGTCGACCTGCTGCTGGACTCCGGTCGTGCCCCCGGCGACGTGCTGGTGATCACCACCGGCGAGCAGCACCCATGGGCCGCGCACGAACTGTCCTTCGGTGAGGCCGCCTACTGGGCCCAGCACGACGTCGGCGACGACGTCTTCTACGCCGACGCCTCCGTCGCGTCCCGTGCCGCCGCCCGTCCGGTGGTCGTGGTCGCCGTCAACGGCGGCACCGACGCCACGGTCGCCACCGCGCTTCCGCTGGCGCTCGCCCGGGCGGGTGCCCTGCTGATCGTCTGCGGCGACCCGAAGCAGATCAACTCGGTGCTGGGCGCAGGCGTCTGAGCGGTCCGGACCCGTCCGGTTCGCCCTGCCCTGCGCGTCCGTGCCGGAGGCCTGGAGCCGGACCGACCGTTCGGACTCCGGCCGTGGGGTCGGTGAGGGTGCCGCGTCGGCGGCACCTGTACGGCGGTCCCTTCGGCATGCGTTTTCGCGGTGCGGTCGCCCCTGCGCGGGCACGGTGACCTCAGTGTGGGCATACCTTGGGCCGTCCGCGGCAGCCGGGGCGACGGCCTGTGCGCGCGATGGCGCGATCATGCGTGTGCCGGGCACCGGTCTCTGGTGTGCCTGTGCCCACTTTCTCAGATGTCCTGCCGCCGCCGTTCAGGCGTTCGGCGTCCACCAGCGGTCGTACGACACCGGATCGCGCCCCGGAGCTCACGAAGGCACCGCTTTGTTCAGCGGGCGGCGGCCCGGCGCAGCACCTCCGAGGCGGCGCCCCCGGCGCGCGGCTGCGGCAGTGGTGCTCCCACCCAGTCGAACGCCTCCGGTGGTGAATCCGTGTTGGGGCGGCGTCCGCCGCGGCCCTCGCCGAGAACCTGCCAGCCGTCACGTGTCAGCGTGATGTACGCACCGCAGCGCAGGCCGTGCAGCGTGCACGCATCGCGCAGGCCCCACATCCAGGCCCCGTCCTCCTCCGTCCAACGCATGTCGCCCTCACGGCAGTAGAGCAGCACGGCCGTCCGCACGGGCGTACGACGCCGCAGGTCGTGCGGGATGACCCGGCGCAGTTGGGCGAGCAGCGCGTTGCGGAACACCCAGCCGTCCGCCGGGGCGGGACGCCGGGTGAACGACGCGCTGGCGCACAGCCGTTCGTCCGGATCCAGGACGGCCACAATGGCCGTCGAGGGCCGCGGCCGGTGCCTGGAGTGCAGCCCGCTGACGACCTCCCGGGGATTGCGCAGCAGCGGAATCCCGGCGGCTGCCCACTCGGCGGGCTCGAGCATCCGGGCCAGGGGATTGGCGGAGGCGGCGGACAGTTCGGTGGAGGCCGACATGGATGCCGCCGACGACGGAGCGAATCCGAAGGTCACGATCCTCCCTTCGGCTACGCGCCCACACTGCGGGCGGGGTCGGACAAGGGGGGCGCACACCGCAGCAGAGCCCTACCAGATCACGGACGAGCCGTACGGGGAGCGGACCCAATTCTTCCTGTCGAACTGGAATGCGGCAACGAGCAATTGGGGCCACCGGCCGGTTTCTGGTGATCTGTGGCCTATATCTCCCGCTGCTTCTCTGCCCGGTGTGTTCCCGGTGAAGGGGCGGGTCACGCCTGCACGGCGAGGACCAGCGGCAACACCCCCTCGGCCCCGGCCCGTCGCAGCATGCGCGCTGCCACCGCCAATGTCCAGCCTGTCTCCATCGCGTCGTCCACGAGCAGCACCGGACCGCCCGCCTCCTTCAGGGCCGCGGCCAGAGCGGACCGCACGGTCAGCGCCCCGTCGAGTGCCTTCAGCCGCTGCGCGCTGTTGCTCCGGGGCACGCGGGGGACATCGCCGGCGTATTCCACGGAACCCAGCAGCGGCAGCCGACCGATCTCCGCGATGCGCGCTCCCAGGGTGTGGATCAGCCGCGGACGCGTACGCGAGGCCATGGTGACGACACCGGCCGGGCGCGGCTGGGCGTCCGGCCCTCCCGAGGCCCAGCCGCCGGGACCCTTCGCCCAGTCGGCCAGCACGCCGACCACGGCCCGGGCGATGTCGTCCGGCACCGGCCCGTCCGGCGCCTGGGGCGCGAGCATCGGCCGCAGCCGGTTGCCCCAGCCGATGTCCGAGAGCCGCCCCAGGGCGCGCCCGGGCGCCGCCTGCTCTCCGGCCGGGATGCGTCCCTTGAGTTCCACGCCGACCGCCGGCAGGCCCGTGGGCCACATCTTCCGCGGCTCGACCTCGACGCCCGCGCGGCCGAGCTCACCGCGCGCCGCGTCCAGCGCGGCCGGGGAGACGGAGTCCGTGAACCGCGGGCCGCTACAGGTGTCGCACCGTCCGCAGGGCGCGGCTCCCTCGTCGTCCAGCTGCCGCCGCAGGAACTCCATCCGGCAGCCCGTCGCCGTCACGTAGTCGCGCATCGCCTGCTGTTCGGCCTCCCGCTGTTTGGCCACCCAGGTGTAGCGCTCGGCGTCGTACGTCCATGGGACGCCGGTCGCGATCCAGCCGCCCTGCACACGGCGCACCGCCCCGTCCACGTCGAGGACCTTGAGCATCGTCTCCAGCCGGGACCGGCGCAGTTCGACCAGCGGTTCGAGAGCGGGCAGTGACAAGGGCCGGTCCGACTGCCCCAGGACCTCCAGCGTGCGCCGCACCTGATCCTCCGGAGGGAAAGCGATCGAGGCGAAGTACTCCCAGATCGCCCGGTCCTCGAGGCCCGGCAGCAGCAGCACCTCGGCATGCTCCACGCCGCGGCCCGCGCGCCCCACCTGCTGGTAGTAGGCGATCGGGGACGACGGCGAGCCGAGATGCACCACGAAACCGAGGTCCGGCTTGTCGAAGCCCATCCCGAGGGCTGATGTGGCGACCAGCGCCTTGACCCGGTTGGCCAGCAGGTCCTCCTCGGCCTGCTGTCGGTCGGCGTTCTCCGTCTTCCCGGTGTACGAGGCAACGGTGTGCCCGCACTGCCGCAGGAACGCGGTGACCTCCTCGGCGGCCGCCACCGTCAGCGTGTAGATGATCCCGGACCCCGGCAGCTCGCCCAGGTGATCGGCGAGCCAGGCCATGCGATGGGCGGCGTCCGGGAGTTGGAGCACGCCGAGACTCAGGCTCGCCCGGTCCAGCGGCCCGCGCAGGACCAGCGCATCCGTACCGGCACCGGTGCCGAGCTGCTCCGCCACATCGGCCGTCACGCGCGCATTGGCCGTCGCCGTCGTCGCCAGGACCGGCACGCCGGGCGGGAGATCCGCGAGCATCGTGCGCAGCCGGCGGTAGTCGGGACGGAAGTCATGGCCCCAGTCGGAGATGCAGTGCGCCTCGTCGACCACGAGCAGGCCGGTCGCGGCCGCCAGCGCGGGGAGCACCCGGTCGCGGAAGTCGGGGTTGTTGAGCCGCTCCGGACTCACGAGCAGGACGTCCACCTTCCCCGCGGCCACTTCGGCCTGAATGGTGTCCCACTCCTCCGTGTTCGACGAGTTGATCGTCCGCGCGTGGATACCGGCCCGAGCGGCGGCCTCGACCTGGTTGCGCATGAGGGCGAGGAGCGGCGAGACGATGACCGTGGGGCCCGCGCCGCGCTCACGCAGCAGCGCGGTCGCGACGAAGTACACCGCGGACTTGCCCCAGCCGGTGCGCTGCACGACCAGGGCTCTGCGCCGGTCCGCCACCAGGGCCTCGATGGCACGCCACTGGTCCTCGCGCAGCCCGGCCTCGCCCGTCTTCGCGCCGACGAGCCGGGCGAGCACGGCGTCGGCCGCCGAGCGCAGATCGCCGTCGTCCGTGGCCGGGGCGCTCAGGTCCGGCGCCGCGGTGCGCAGGTCGTCAGCCGCGGGGGTGTCGTCGTCCGTCGTGTGGCGCGGGTGTTCGTCGGTCATGGCGTCCATGCAACCCGATGGGTCGGACATCGGGCGAACGGGCCCCGCGGGCTGTGGACAACTCCTGGCGTGCTCATGGCCATGGTTATCCACAGACCCAAACGGAATTCCAAGATCCGCGAGATGGTCGCGGCATGACGAACCACGACGAAGCAGCCGGCTCCTCCGGCATCGGTGACACGGGCGGATCCGCCCACCACGGCGGCGAGTCCACCGCGTACACGGGACACGGCACCTCGGCAGGCCCCGGCGGCGAGCCCCACGTGACGCTGCGCACCCCGGCCGAGCTGGCCGACGCCCTGCCCTACCTGCTCGGGTACCGCCCCGAGGACAGCATCGTGCTGGTCGCACTCCATGACCGGGAGAAGCGGGGCAGGTTCGGCGGGCGAGCACGGCTCGGCATCCCCGCCCACCCCGACGACTGGTCGTCCGTGGCCCAGCAGCTGGCGCACGGGCTGGTGACCGGGAGCGAGCGCAGAGGTGCCCGGCCGGAAACCATGGTCGCCTACCTCGTCCAGGAACCGGCGAGCGGGGAGACGGGCCGCGACGTGATGGAGCGCCTGCGGCCGCTCGCCCAGTTGCTGCGCACGGCCTGCGGCACCCTCGACGTCCCGGTGGTGGAGGCCCTGTGCATCTCCGACGGCCGCTTCTGGTCGTACTGCTGCCCCAGCCCGTGCTGCTGTCCGCCCGAAGGACAGCGGATGGGCCTGCCGGGCACCTCCGTCCTGGCCGCTGCCGCAACCTACGCCGGCCTTCAGGTGCGCGGCAGCCTCAAGGAGTTCAGGGCGAGGCTCAGGCCTTGGGAGACGGGGGCCGCGCTCGACCAGGAGGTCGCGCTGGACGCCGCGAGCCTGGCGCTCGTCCCGAGGATCCTGGACGACGACACCCGCGAGGACGTCGCAGCAGAAACGCTGGGACTGGCCGAGCGGGTCATGACCCGCCTCGCCGACGCACCGCCCGTGTCCGGCACGCTGCCGGCGGACCTTCGCGACGACGAGCTGCTCGCACACGACGAGGCCGCGGCCCTGATCCTCGGCCTCCAGGACCGCACGACCCGTGATCGTGCCGCGGAGTGGATGGAGGGTGAGGAGGCCACCGTGGCGCTGCGTCTGTGGCGCGCGCTGGCCCGCCGTTGCGTCGGCTCGTACGGCGAGCACGCCGCCGCACCTCTGACCCTCGCCGGATGGGTCGCCTGGTCCACGGGCGACGAACTGGAGGCCCGCGAAGCCCTCGCCATGGCCCTGGGCGCGGACCGGGACTACCTCTTCGCCCGCCTCCTCCATCAGGCCTGCAACGAAGGCCTGGACCCGGAGACCGTCCGCCGGTGCCTGCGGGCGGAGAGGGCGGGGCGTGCGCTCAAGGACGGGACTGCTGCTGGTGAGGAGCTTCCCGACTGCCGTCCGCCGACCGTCGATCGTGTCGAGTCACCACCCGAGGACGGAGCGGTCCCGGTCACGGCGGCTGCCATGCTCCCCGAATCCGCACAGGCCGGAAACCGTGTACCGCCGATCCACACGCCCGTCCCTTCCCGGCGGCACCGCAGGGCGCGTCCGGCGAGCGGCGACAGCCGGACGGTTCGCCGTTCCCCCAAGACCGTCGAGGCCCGCCACCGGCGCCCCGCCGACAGCCCGCCCGGCGGCGACGGGCCACGGCGGACGGCCGAGGGCGCGACCAACCGGTCCAGGGCCCGCCACGGAACCGGTCGGCATGCGGGGGAGGCAGGCACATGAGCGAGCACTCCTCCAGGCCGCACCGCCGTTCGGCTGGCTTCCAGGCTCGTGGGCGTGACCCCGAGCAGGGCCGATCCGTTCACCTGAGTGGCGGAACCCCTGCTCGGGTCGCGCCGCCGCATCGCTCACGACTCCCCCGGGCCCCTCACCCGGCGCCGGGTGCACCCCTGGCGCACCCAGCGCAGAGGAAACCGCCTCATGCCCCTGTCCACATCGCCCTTCGCCCACGACGGCGACCGCCCTCCCCGCCGCGGCCCCTCGACGCCCCTGTCTCCCAAGGGCGCCCCGTCGGCCGCACGCAGGGAGCCGGGCGGGACTCCGGCTTCCGTCCCGCCCGCCGGTCGCCCGTACGTCTCCGGCCCGGCCCAGTCCCTGCTTCTCCCACCCCGCGGGATCGTCGACCTGCCACCCGCTCACACGGCGCTGATCTGCGTCGCCCTGCCCGGACTGGCGATCTCCACGGACCAGGGTCAGTTGACGGGGCGAGGCCTGGAGGGGTTCTACCGCGCGGGCCGGCGTGTGCTCTCGCGGTGTCAGGTGCGGGTGGCGGGGCGGGAACCGCTCGCCGTCCAGGCCCGTATGGTCGCGGCCGACCGTGCCCGTTTCGTGGGGACGGTTCATGTGTCCCCGGACGCCGGCCCGGACCCGGACGTCGTCGTGGAACGCATCAGGACTGCGGACGGCATCGAACGGATCATCCTGCACAACGCGGCCTCGCGCTCCCTGCGCCTGCCGGTGGAGGTGGCCCTCGGCACGGATCTGGCGGAACTGGGCATGATCGCCTCGGGGAGCACCGGGCCCGAGCTCGCTGCGAGTGTCCACGACTCCGGGCTGCGCTGGACCTGCCCGAAGGGCGACTCGGCGGTCACGGCCGTCCCGCCGCCCGCCGACGCCCTCGCCTCCGCCGGACTCCTGCGCTGGGAGCTGGAGCTGCCGGCCGGTGGCACACGGAGCATGGACCTGCGGGTACGGCGGGACGGCCCGAGACGCGTCGGAGCGGTGGGCCGCGCCGCGACGAGCCTCTTCGCCAAGGCCCGCGCCTCCGGAGACGATCCCAGAGTCCGGCCGCTGCTGCGCACCTGTGTCGAGGATCTCCAGGCCCTGCTCCTGCGCGACCCCGCACATCCCTCCGACAGCCAGCTCGCGGCGGGAGCACCGTGGCGCTGCGGACCGGCTCCCGCCGAGTCCCTCGCGGCGGCCCGGATGACGCTGCCGCTCGGCACCCGCCTCGCCGTGGGGACGCTGCGGACCCTGGCCCGCACCCAGCTCGGCGGGCCGGGCCTCCGCTCGGGCATGATCCCGGGTCCCCGGCGGGACGCGGGCGCACACCTACCGCCGAGCTGCGCGGGCACCGAGGCCACCCTGTTGTTCCCCGTGCTCCTGGCGGAGGCCCGGCGCTGGGGGCTTCCGGAGCGGGAGACGGAGGAACTGCTGCCCGCGGCCGAGCGCTGTCTGCGATGGCTGCGCACCACCGTGGGCGACGGCGTCCACCTCCCCGATCCACAGCCGGGCGGGCCCCTGCGCTGCGAGATGCAGGCACACGCCCACCGGGCCGCGCTGCTCGGTGCCGATCTGCTCGACGAATGCGGGCGCCCGGGCGGACCGGGGCTGCGCCAATGGGCACAGGCGTTGCGCGACGCGTTCGCCGAGAACTTCTGGATCGAGGACCGGTCGGGCGGCAGACCGGCCGCCGCCCGCACCCGGGACGGACGCCTGGTGCCGCACCTCGGCGCGGGTGCCGCCCACCTCCTCGACACCGGCCTGCTCGGCTGCGGGGCCCTGGCGCCCGGCCTGCTCGACAAGGTGCGCACCGAGCAGCTCGCGCGTCTCCTCGGTGCTCCGGCCATGGACTCGGGCTGGGGACTGCGGGGCCTGGGGGCTGACGAGGCCGCATACAACCCGTTCGGACACCGCGGCGGGGCCGTGCGGATCCAGGAGACGGCGGTCGCCGTCGCGGGCCTGGCCGCCGCCGGCTACGAGAAGGAGGCGAGCGGGCTGCTGTGCGGGGCGCTGGCCGCGGCGGAGGCGTTCGGATACCGGTTGCCCGAGATGTTCGCGGGCGAACCGCGCATGGAAGGGGGTGTGCCGTTGCCGCATCCGGCGGCCTGTCGCCCTGCCGCAACGGCTGCCGCAGCTGGAGTGCTGCTCCTGACCGCGCTCGTCGGGGTTCGCCCGGACGTCCCGGCCGGGACGGTGACCCTGCGACCGATGCGCAGCGCACCGGTCGGCGAGATCGTCCTGACGGGACTCAGGCTCGCCGGAGCCCCCTTCTCCGTGCGCTTGAGCCGACTCGGCCTCGCCATGGTGGAAGAGGCGGCCGACGGATTGCAGCTGGGGGTGTGACCTCGAATGACGTGTCGGAGGACCGTGGACGGTGGCCATCGATGAGAGCGGTTCCGGACAGAAGTGGATCAGTAGCCGAAGCGGTCGGCGAAGGGAGTGTTTATCGTCAGGCAGACGACTATGATCGCGGCATGCCCTACGACCCGTCAGCCTTTCCGCCCTTCGCCGTCACCGTGGACCTGGTCGTGCTGACCGTGCGCCGCCATGCCCTGTGTGCGCTGGCGGTGCGACGGGGAGAACCGCCATTTCAGGGCCGGTGGGCGCTCCCGGGTGGATTCGTCCGGGCGGACGAGGACCTGGCCCAGGCGGCGGCACGCGAGCTTGCCGAGGAGACGGGGCTGTGCGCCCATGACGCCTCCGCACCGGCCCAGGACAACGGCGCCCACCTGGAACAGCTGGCGACGTACGGCGACCCGAAGCGCGACCCGCGGATGAGAGTGGTCAGCGTCGCTCATCTTGCGCTGGCCCCCGACCTGCCCGCACCCCGGGCCGGCGGTGACGCCCACAGTGCGCGCTGGGCCCCCGTGGAGGAGCTGCTGCAGCAGGGCGGCTACGGCAGGGACGGGGAACAGGCGGCGCCGCTCGCCTTCGATCATGCGCAGATCCTTGCGGACGGTGTCGAGCGCGCCCGCTCCAAGATCGAGTACTCGTCCCTGGCCACCGCGTTCTGCCCGCCCGAGTTCACGGTCGGCGAGCTCCGCCGGGTCTACGAGGCCGTATGGGGCGTGGCACTCGACCCACGCAACTTCCACCGCAAGGTGACCGGTACGCCCGGCTTCCTCGTTCCCACGGGCGGAACGACAACCCGGCAGGGCGGACGCCCGGCACAGCTATTCCGTGCGGGCGGCGCCACCCTGCTCAATCCGCCGATGCTGCGTCCCGAGGTCTGACCGCGCGTCGGTGACAGCGGTCGCATGACCGGCCAAACGCTCGAACAAGACGAGAGTCTGCGCCAGACCACCCGCACGGCGCCCGAAAAAACGGACATATCGCGCTATCTTGCTTCGGGTGATCCAGGCGATCGGACTGACCAGCACCCCCTGCAAGGACCTTCCGCCCGCCGTCGACGACGTGTCCTTCGAGGCGCACGCAGGCCGTGTCACCGCGCTCCTCGGAGCCCCCGGTGCGGGCAAGACGACGGCGCTCAGGCTCATGCTCGAACTCCAACCCGGCCGCGGCATCACCTACTTTCGGGGCCGTCCGATGCACCGTATCGCCCACCCCTCGCGCGAAGTGGGTGTCCTCCTCGGCGATGTCCCCGGCCATCCGGCACGCACGGTCCGCGGGCAGCTGCGCATGCTGTGCGCCGCCGCGGGCGTGCCCGTCCGCCGCGCCGACGAAGTGCTCGAAGTGGTCGGACTCGCCGGCATGCGCGACGAGCGCCTGGGCACCCTCTCGCGCGGCGTGGACCGGCGCCTCGGCCTCGCCTGTGCCCTGCTCGCCGACCCGCACACGCTCGTGCTCGACGACCCCGCCGACGGGCTCTCCGCCCGCGAGGGTCGCTGGCTGCACGGCATCCTGCGCGCGCACGCCACCCAGGGCGGCACCGTCCTGTTGACCATGGGGGACTCCAAGGAGGCCGCACGCACCGCCGACCGTGTCATCACACTCGACCGGGGCCGGGTTGTCGCCGACCAGGAGGCCGCCGAATTCGCCCGCACCCGGCTGCGGCCCCGCGTGGCCGTCCGCAGCCCGTACGCCGTTCGCCTCGGCGCCCTGCTCACCAAGGAGGCGAGAACGGCGCGGCGTTCCGTGGAAGTGGTCCACGAGGGCGGCAACCGGCTCTCGGTGTACGGCAGTACGTGTGCCGACGTCGGCGAGACCGCGTTCCGCAATGGCATCCTCGTACACCAACTGGCCGACGAAATCGGCGACATGGGGCCGACGGCAGGCTCCGGGACCGCCCCCTCCCCGCCTGCCGAGGCGCCGGAGCCGGGCGACCTGCCCTCGCTGCCGCCGCCCATCAGCGTCCGGCCGGCCCCAAGCCCCCTGCGCCCGCTGCGCTACGAACTGCGCCGCTCCACCGGGACCGGCGCGGGATACCTCACCGCGTCCGCCGTACTCGTCGTCTCGGTCCTCGTCTCCGTCCTCCTCGCCCGCATCGGACACACCCCGCAGCGTCGTCTGCTGGCCGCCTGGCCGCAGGAGCTGCCACTGCCGCCCGCGGCGCTCGGCGCGGGGCTGCTCGGCGCTCTCGCCTTCGGCGACGAGTTCCGCCATCCCGCTCTGGCAGCTGACCGCGGGACCGTCCCCCGGCGTCTGGGACTGCTCGCCGCGAAACTCCTCGTCACCGGGGCCATCGCGCTGGCACTGGCCTTCCTCGCTCTCGGCTGCGACCTCGAGATGCTCTACCTCGTCTACGGACCGGAAGTCTCCCAGCTTCCCGCCGACTGGCCTTCCCTCGGAGCGAGTTGGTTCGGACTCGTGGTGGGGTGCGCCTGGGCCGGTGTGCTCGCCGCGGGCGTCTTCCGGTCCACGACCGCCGGGCTCGCCGCGGTGCTCGCGGTGCCCGTCCTCGTCGTCCCTGTCGTTCAGAAGGCACTGGAGGGGTCGTCCGTGCGGGCCGCGGCGGGTCTCGCCGTGCGGATGCGTGAGCTGATGCTGCTGCAGTGGCCCTTCGGTGGGGAGCGGTATCTGCTGGGCCTGGCGCGCGTGATCACCCAACCCGTGGGCGGTGCGCTGGCCTTGTCCCTTGCCGCGCTGCTCTGCGCGTATCTGTTCACAACCCTCCGCAGCAGGGTCCGATGACAACCCTGCGTGCACATCCGTTCCCACTGTGTGCACAACTCCCCCGGAGAACGCCCATTTCTTTCCGATAAGGCGTCAATTGCGACGGGGTGAGCGATCACCCTTTCGTGTGCTTTTCACCAAAGACCTCAAGGGAGTTGGAAAGGGCGCCGACAAAGGATCCGTGAGTACCCTTGCGCACACCATGATGACCGCCGCCCGCTCCGCAGACTCCGGCCTGGCCGGACCGGGCGAACTCGACCGCTACCCCTACGCCGAGGCGCCCGCCGCCGACCGCGTCGGCACACCCTCATGGGAGGGCGCGGACCCGGACCTGGGCCGCGTCGGCCGGCGCGCCGCGGGCAGCCGCGGACGCGGACTGCACGGCCAACTCGTCCAGCAGCTGGGCCAGATGATCGTCTCCGGCGACCTGGGCGCGGACCGCCCGCTGGTGCCCGAGGAGATCGGCCAGCGCTTCGAGGTGTCCCGTACCGTCGTCCGTGAGTCGCTGCGCGTCCTGGAGGCCAAGGGCCTGGTCAGCGCCCGCCCGAACGTCGGCACCCGCGTGCGCCCCGTGAGCGACTGGAACCTGCTCGACCCGGACATCATCGAGTGGCGGGCCTTCGGTCCGCAGCGCGACGACCAGCGCCGTGAGCTCAGCGAACTGCGCTGGACCATCGAGCCGCTCGCCGCGCGGCTCGCCGCCGGGCACGGGCGCGAGGAGGTGCAGCAGCGGCTCAGCGACATGGTCGAGATCATGGGCCACGCCATGGGGCAGGGTGACTCCCTGACCTTCTCGCGCGCCGACGCGGAGTTCCACTCGCTGCTCATCCAGGTCGCCGGAAACCGCATGCTGGAGCACCTCTCGGGGATCGTCTCGGCCGCCCTTCAGGTCTCCGGCGGCCCGGTCACCGGTTGCGACCGCCCGAACGACACGGCCCTGACTCAGCACGCCCGCATCGTCGACGCGCTCGCCTCGGGTGACGGTGCGGCAGCCGAGGGGGCCATGCGTCAACTGCTCACTGTCCACCCCGAGGTGGAGCGCGTGGTGCCCGCGCCGCGCGAGCACTGACCGCACATCGCGGGCGGTACGACCGGGATCGGGTGCCTCCTGCGGCAGCGCCCGGCCCGCGGCGGCCGCCGGACACCGTCCACCCGCCGTCGGACTCCGTCGGATCCTCCCGGGACCCGGCGGAGTCCGACGGAGGCCGGCGGTATCGCCGGTCCGAGGGGCTACGTCGTCCACGGTGTGACGGGGCGCGGATCCGTCGACTCGACGGCCGAGCGCCAGTCATGGCGCCGACTGACCACCTCTGCCCGTATCTGGACGTTTTTAAGCGGTTACGGGGTGTGACTCGGGCCACGCAGATTGGGCGTAACGCTCTTCGGAACTACGCGATGACCTAAGAGGTGACAGCCGAGGAGGGAATACGGACGCCGTTCACGGCGCTGTGCATCTTCCCGGTCCTTGCCCGCGCCGTCGGCCCATCCCCAAGCCGGCGGTCGGCTCCTGTCCGCTGTGGACGGGGCCGGAAGCCGTTTTCCAACGTTCCGAGAGGTTGTTCGTGTCGGCCAGCACATCCCGTACGCTCCCGCCGGAGATCGCCGAGTCCGTCTCTGTCATGGCTCTCATTGAGCGGGGAAAGGCTGAGGGGCAGATCGCCGGCGACGATGTGCGTCGGGCCTTCGAAGCTGACCAGATTCCGGCCACTCAGTGGAAGAACGTACTGCGCAGCCTCAACCAGATCCTCGAGGAAGAGGGTGTGACGCTGATGGTCAGTGCCGCAGAGCCCAAGCGCACCCGAAAGAGCGTCGCAGCGAAGAGTCCGGCGAAGCGCACCGCCACCAAAACCGTCGCGGCGAAGACGGTGACCACCAAGAAGGCCACCGCCACCGCTGCTCCGGCCGTGCCGGTCGCCGATGACCCGGCTGAGGACGCGCCCGTCAAGAAGGCCGCTGCCAAGAAGACGGCCGCCAAGAAGACAGTCGCGAAGAAGGCCGTCGCCAAGAAGACGGTGGCCAAGAAGACGACCGCCAAGAAGGACGACGTCGAGCTGCTCGAGGAAGAGGTCCTCGAGGAGACCCCCGTCAAGGGCGGCGAGGAGCCCGAGGGCACCGAGAACGCCGGCTTCGTGCTCTCCGACGAGGACGAGGACGACGCGCCCGCCCAGCAGGTCGCCGCGGCCGGCGCCACCGCCGACCCGGTCAAGGACTACCTCAAGCAGATCGGTAAGGTCCCCCTCCTCAACGCCGAGCAGGAGGTTGAGCTCGCCAAGCGCATCGAGGCCGGCCTCTTCGCCGAGGACAAGCTGGCCAACGCCGACAAGCTCGCCCCCAAGCTCAAGCGTGAGCTGGAGATCATCGCCGAGGACGGCCGCCGCGCCAAGAACCACCTTCTGGAGGCCAACCTCCGTCTGGTGGTCTCCCTGGCCAAGCGCTACACCGGCCGCGGCATGCTCTTCCTGGACCTCATCCAGGAGGGCAACCTGGGTCTGATCCGCGCGGTCGAGAAGTTCGACTACACCAAGGGCTACAAGTTCTCCACGTACGCCACCTGGTGGATCCGTCAGGCGATCACCCGCGCCATGGCCGACCAGGCCCGCACCATCCGCATCCCGGTGCACATGGTCGAGGTCATCAACAAGCTCGCGCGCGTGCAGCGCCAGATGCTCCAGGACCTGGGCCGCGAGCCCACCCCGGAGGAGCTGGCCAAGGAGCTCGACATGACCCCGGAGAAGGTCATCGAGGTCCAGAAGTACGGCCGTGAGCCCATCTCGCTGCACACCCCGCTGGGCGAGGACGGCGACAGCGAGTTCGGTGACCTCATCGAGGACTCCGAGGCCGTCGTCCCGGCCGATGCGGTCAGCTTCACGCTCCTCCAGGAGCAGCTGCACTCCGTCCTGGACACCCTGTCCGAGCGCGAGGCGGGCGTCGTCTCGATGCGCTTCGGTCTCACCGACGGTCAGCCGAAGACCCTCGACGAGATCGGCAAGGTGTACGGCGTCACCCGTGAGCGCATCCGCCAGATCGAGTCCAAGACGATGTCGAAGCTGCGTCACCCGTCGCGCTCCCAGGTGCTGCGCGACTACCTCGACTAGGCCTCGGCCGCATGTTGTCGAGAGCCCGGCTCCCGTGGGGAGCCGGGCCCTCTGCATGTGCGCGAAGCGGCGAGCTGAATCACTGTGGGTGTTCTACGACCACCTCACAGTAAGGAGCGCGCATGCGTCGTTTCTTTGCCCGAGCGCTGGCTCTCTCGGCCGCTGTGGCCCTGATACCGCTGGCATCCCCCGTGACCGCGACGGCGGACGTCGTCATCGGGGGATTTCCGGTCGACATCTCGCAGAGCCCGTGGACGGTCGCGCTCTCCAGCCGTGACCGGTTCGGAGGTACGCGGGCGGGGCAGTTCTGCGGTGGCGTGGCGGTGGACCGCTCCACGGTCCTGACCGCGGCCCACTGTCTGAGCGCGGCCGTCCTGGGAGGGCCGCCGAGCCGTCTTCGGGACCTGAAGGTCATCAGCAACCGTACGGACCTGCTGTCCAATCAGGGCGCGGAGATCCCGGTGACCACAACCTGGGTCAATCCCCAATACAACAGTTATACGAACGCCGGGGATTTCGCCCTGCTCACCCTTGCCTCGCCGTTGCCCGAGAGCTCGGTCATCCGCATGGCAGATGTGAGCGATCCGGCCTATGCGCCGGGTACGGCCGCGACGGTGTACGGCTGGGGTGACACCACGGGAGGCGCCGAATACGCGCGTACTTTGCGGGGTGCGAACGTGCAGGTGCTGCCTGACGCGACCTGTGAACAGGCGTACCCCGGCGGTGTGGACGGGAAGTATGTGGCCGCGTCCATGCTGTGTGCCGGGGAGCCCCAGGGTGGCCGTGACGCCTGTCAGGGGGACAGCGGAGGGCCGCTGGTCGCCAAGGGGCGCCTGATCGGTCTGGTGTCGTGGGGGAGTGGCTGTGGCCAGGCCGGCAACCCCGGAGTCTATACACGGGTCTCGGGCGTCGTCAGAGCGATGAGCGACCGCCATTGAAGACGGCGACCCGCGTACGGGAGCCTTCGTACGGGCACTGGAGGCGCCTCTTCGCGGGCTGCCGTGAGCACCTGGTGTGCGGGCCGGGGCATGCGCCACGCGGACGCCGACCGGACGCGCCGTACGAGTACGGGCGGCCACTCCCTGTAAATCGGGGTGGCCGCCCGTTCACCGGCCTCGGCGCCGGTGTCGGCTCGTCGTGGACGCGAAGTGTCAGCGTTCCTCTTCGGAGGCGCTTGCCGGAATGGTGGTGAGACGCTCCGTCTCGTCCTGTATCTCAGCCGCGATCTTCTTGAGTTCCGGCTCGAACTTGCGACCGTGGTGGGCGCAGAAGAGCAGTTCTCCGCCACTCAGGAGGACGACGCGCAGGTACGCCTGGGCGCCGCAGCGGTCGCAACGGTCAGCGGCCGTCAGCGGGCTCGCGGGGGTCAGAACAGTAGTCACGTCGCCTCTTCTCTAGCTCGACGAGCTGTCGTACCAGGGTCAACATCCAACCAGGCCGAAAACGTTCCCGCTCGCGGCTCTTCCTCGAAAAATTTCTTTCCGGGCCGGCTGTCTGCTGCCGGTTGGCGGCGAATGTGCCGTATTTGCGTGTCTTGTGCCGTACGGATTCGCGCTGTCTGTCAGTTGTCCCGTCCTCCCGGCGGGGTTGCCGGTTGTTCATGAGGACGTGCCCGGAGCCTAAATGGTTCATGCCTCGAAGGGAACGTGATATGTACTTCACTCCATCGAGGGATCGAACGCTCGTGCGACCGTGGATTAGGCTGAGTTCCGGACGAGGGTGGTGTTACAACGGCTCTACCAGGCCTCGGTACCCTCGGACCGGCGACCGACGCCGACCCTTACCCCAAAGGGCCCCATCTGAAATTCAGCGAGGAGCGAACCGCGTGACCGCCGAGACGTCCGTGCCGTCCACAGCGCTGCTGACCGGAGCAGACCGGGACGGTTCCAACTACACCGCGCGGCACCTGCTCGTCCTCGAGGGCCTCGAGGCCGTGCGGAAGCGCCCCGGTATGTACATCGGGTCCACCGACAGCCGGGGCCTGATGCACTGCCTCTGGGAGATCATCGACAACTCCGTCGACGAGGCCCTGGGCGGCTACTGCGACCACATCGAGGTGATCCTGCACGACGACGCCTCGGTTGAGGTGCGGGACAACGGCCGCGGTATCCCGGTCGACGTGGAGCCCAAGACCCGCCTGTCCGGCGTCGAGGTCGTGATGACCAAGCTGCACGCGGGCGGCAAGTTCGGCGGCGGTTCGTACGCGGCCTCCGGCGGTCTGCACGGCGTGGGCGCCTCCGTGGTGAACGCGCTCTCCGCCCGCCTCGACGTCGAGGTCGACCGTGGCGGGTACACCCACGTGATCAGCTTCCGGCGCGGTGTGCCGGGTGTCTTCGCCGGTGACGGCCCGGACGCGAAGTTCGAGGCGAAGGGTGGTCTGCGCAAGACCAAGAAGATCGCCAAGACGCGCACCGGCACGCGGGTGCGCTACTGGGCGGACCGGCAGATCTTCCTCAAGGACGCCAAGCTCTCCCTGGAGACGCTGCACCAACGCGCCCGCCAGACCGCGTTCCTGGTGCCCGGCCTGACCATCGTCGTGCGCGACGAGTACGGCCTCGGTGAGGGCGGGAGCAAGGGCGAGGAGTCCTTCCGTTTCGACGGGGGCATCAGCGAATTCTGTGAGTACCTGGCGACCGACAAGCCGGTCTGCGACATCCTCCGCTTCTCCGGACAGGGCACCTTCAAGGAGACGGTCCCCGTCCTGGACGACCACGGCCAGATGACGCCGACCGAGGTCACCCGCGAGCTGGGCGTCGACGTCGCGCTGCGCTGGGGGACCGGTTACGACACGACCCTCAGGTCGTTCGTCAACATCATCGCCACCCCCAAGGGCGGCACCCACGTCGCCGGCTTCGAGCAGGCCGTCACCCGGACCCTGAACGACGTGCTGCGCGCCAAGAAGCTGCTGCGTGTCGCCGAGGACGACATCGTCAAGGACGACGCACTGGAGGGGCTCACCGTGGTCGTCACGGTGCGCCTGGCCGAGCCGCAGTTCGAGGGCCAGACCAAGGAGGTCCTCGGTACTTCCGCGGCCCGCCGCATCGTGAACAACGTGGTCTCCAAGGAGCTCAAGGACTTCCTGACCTCCACGAAGCGCGACGCCGCGGCCCAGGCCCGGGTGGTCCTGGAGAAGGCCGTCGCAGCCGCCCGTACGCGTATCGCGGCCCGTCAGCACAAGGACGCGCAGCGCCGCAAGACGGCTCTGGAGTCCTCGTCGCTGCCCGCCAAGCTCGCCGACTGCCGCAGCGACGACGTCGAGCGCAGTGAGCTTTTCATCGTCGAGGGCGACTCCGCGCTCGGTACGGCGAAGCTGGCACGGAACTCCGAGTTCCAGGCGTTGCTGCCGATCCGCGGCAAGATCCTCAACGTCCAGAAGTCGTCCGTGACGGACATGCTCAAGAACGCCGAATGCGGCGCGATCATCCAGGTCATAGGGGCTGGGTCCGGCCGGACCTTCGACATCGACACCGCCCGCTACGGCAAGATCATCATGATGACCGACGCCGATGTGGACGGCTCCCACATCCGCACCCTGCTCCTGACGCTCTTCCATCGCTACATGCGGCCCATGGTCGAGGCGGGCCGGGTGTTCGCCGCGGTGCCGCCGCTGCACCGGATCGAGATCGTCCAGCCGAAGAAGGGCCAGGACAAGTACGTCTACACCTACTCGGACCGGGAGCTGCGCGACAAGCTTCTGGAGTTCCAGAGCAAGGGCATCCGGTACAAGGACTCCATTCAGCGGTACAAGGGTCTCGGCGAGATGGACGCCGACCAGCTGGCCGAGACGACGATGGACCCGCGTCACCGCACCCTGCGCCGGATCAATCTCTCCGACCTGGACGCCGCTGAACAGGTTTTCGATCTACTGATGGGCAACGACGTGGCGCCGCGCAAGGAGTTCATCTCCAGCTCGGCGGCGACGCTCGACCGGTCGCGCATCGACGCATAGCTGCTGCGCTCGGCCGGCGCCGGCGCTGGGGGTAGGGGTGGGGGTGGGCTGGGGATGGGGGTGGGGGTGGCTCAGGACCGGTCTGGCGGTGGGACTGAGCCCGCGCATTTTGGCGCGGGCGGGGTGACGGCGTGATGCAGGGCCGGGGCCCGGGGGCGTCTGCGGGTGCGCGCGCCAGGCGTTCGTCCACCCCTGGGTGGAGCCTCGAGGCCTACCCGGTTCCACCCGCGATCCACCCCGGCTCCGATCTGCTGACCTGCGGATTTCTGTAGCGTCGAAGGCGTCGGCAGCTCTCGCTGTCGACATCGCCCTTCCGCTCACGGAGGCTCTGATGTCCGGGCTCGTCAATGCGTTGGTGATCGTGGCCGTGGCCGCCCTGGTGATCGTGCGGCAGTTCCGCGCGCGCCGGATCGGCGCCGACCGGCGCTGGTGGCTCGTGCCCGCGATCCTGGCCGTCCTGGCGCTGCGCGAGCCCGGCATACTCGATTCCCGTCACCACGCCGAGTCCGCCCTGCTTCTCGGCGCCGAGCTGCTCATCGGTCTGGGCACAGGAGCCGGCTGGGCCTGGACCACCCGCATATGGGTGGAGGCGGACGGTGTCGTGTGGAGCAAGAGCACCAAGGCGAGCGTGGCCGTCTGGACCGGAGGCATCGCCCTGCGCGTCGGCCTCTTCGCGCTCGGAATGCTGCTGGGCGTCCGCCAGGACAGTTCCGCCCTGATGCTCGCCCTTGCGGGAACTCTGCTGGTTCGCTCCGGGATCCTGGTCTGGCGTGCGCAGTCCCTCACCTCCGCGAGCCCCCCGGCCACGGCGTACGGTGACGACATGCCCCGGTCCGCGTGGAAGGAGCGTGTGTGACAGAAAACGCCTGGACGCGCTGGCCCTCCCGCGAGGCGCTGAGCCGTGACGGCATCTCACCGCCCCGGCGGCTGATCGTCTGGGCCGTGAGGCTGCTGGTGCTCGGCATGCTGCTGTGGGGGGTCTTCAACGGCAGTCACGTCCACGGCTGGGGAGCGGTGGGAGGCGCGGCGGGAGTCATCGTCGCCGCGCTCGTCTCGTGGGCCTTGTTTCGCAGCACCCTCGCGCACAGGCTCTGGCCGTCCATGGCGCTCATCACCGTGCTTCTGGGGATCGCGGTCGCGGCGCAGGTCACCGGCTTCAGGCTTGCGGCTGTCGTGATCTGGTGCGGCTGTGCCATCACCGCGTTGGAGCGGCTGCCCCTCGCGGCCGCGCTGCCCGTGACGTCGGTCGCACTCGCCTCCTTCGCCGCGGTCGACAACGACGCGTGGATCACCACCGCTGCCACCGTCACCGGCATGGCTCTCGCCGGATATGTCCTGCGCCTCGACGCCGAGGCACGGGGCAACGCCCAGCGACTGCTCGCCCAGGAACAGGCCGCACGGGCGGCGGAGGCGGAGTCGGCGGCCCTGGCGGAGCGGGCCCGGATCGCACGTGAGATCCATGACGTGCTGGCGCACAGCCTCTCGGCGCAACTCGTGCATCTGGAGGCTGCCCGGCTGCTGATCGAGGGAGGAGCCGACCGGGGCAAGATCCTCGAACGGGTCGTGGCGGCACGGGGAATGGCCCGGGAGGGGCTCGCCGAGACCCGGCACGCGCTGTCCGCACTGCGTGGCGAGATGTCCCCGCTCGAGGACTTTCTGAGCACGCTCGTCGCCACGGCGGACGGAGCGGATGTCACCATCTCGGGTGAGCGCAGACCCCTTCCCGCCGAAGCCTCACAGGCGGTCCGCAGGGTCGCACAGGAGGCCCTGACGAACGTCCGCAAGCACGCTCCGGGCGCCAAGGTGCACATACGGCTGGATTACGCCGAGCACCAAGTGATGCTGGACGTACGGGACTCGGGAGGCTCGCCGGGCGAACTGACCGGCTCCGGGGGCGGGTACGGTCTGTTGGGCATGCGGGAGCGTGCCGAGCTGCTGGGCGGCTCGCTGGAGGCCGGGCCGGGCGAGGAGGGATTCGTGGTGACGTTGAAGGTACCCGTATGACGGAGGAGGAGGGCAGGAAGCCCGCCCGGGTCGTGGTGGCGGACGATCAGACGGTGGTGCGCGAGGGCATTGTGATGCTGCTCGGGCTGCTTCCCGGGATCGAGGTCGTCGGTGCCGCCGGGGACGGGGAGGAGGCGGTGAAGCTCGTCGCCGAACTCGCCCCGGACGTGGTGCTGATGGATCTGCGCATGCCGCGTTGTGACGGCGTGGAGTCGACGCGGCGCATCCGCGCCGAGTACCCCGGTACCCAGGTCGTCGTGCTCACCACGTACGCGGACGACGAGTCGCTGTTCCCCGCGCTGAGGGCGGGGGCCCGCGGCTACCTCACCAAGGACGCGGGCGGAGACGAGATCGTGCGGGCCGTCCAGAGTGTGCTGTCCGGGGACGCGGGGCTCTCGCCCGGCATCCAACGGCGGCTGCTGGAGCGGCTGTCGGAGCCGCAGCCGCAGCCTGAGCCGCCCCCGGTCGCAGAGGCACCGGACGGACTCACCGCACGGGAGACGGAGGTGCTCGTACTGATCGCCGAGGGGCTGACCAACCAGGAGATCGCCCGGGGACTGCATGTCTCCACGGCCACCGTGAAGACCCACATCAACAACCTCTTCGCCAAGACGGGACTCAAGGACCGAGCACAGGCGGTTCGTTACGCCTATGCGAAGGGGCTGGTCCGGCCACCCTCGGAGTGAGTCACCTGATGGGGTGAAGAGCGCGGAGAAGAAGAGTCGGGGATCTTCCCGTTCTGTCCATGCTTGGGCATGCAGTCAAGCAATGGTCGTCCCTGCGGAGGCGGTGGCGGTCCTGAGAGTTCCGTTGAGAAGTACGAAGGCCGTGACCCGACCCCCGCAGCCGTGGGGGCGAGTGGGGAAGCGAGGTACGAAGACCCCTGGTACGACGCGCTCGCCTCGGGCTGGGGCGAACTGGACGGGACGGGTTCTCCCGCCCCTGTCGTGCCGGCCGCCCGCCGGGGACAGGAACGCAGAGGCCGTGCGGCAGACGTCTATCTGGAGGTGCAACGCAGCCCGGCCTTCCGGGAGGTGCGAAGCCGGTACCGGAGGTTCGTGCTTCCGGGTCTGGCGGTCTTCTTCACCTGGTACGTGGGCTATGTGGTGACCGCGCAGACGGCACCCGGGCTGATGGCAAGGCCGGTGGCGGGATCCGTGAACGTGGCGATGCTGGCGGGACTCGGGCAGTTTCTGACGACGTTCCTGTTCACCTGGGCGTACGCGCGGCACGCCCGGTTGCGCAGGGACCGGGCCGCGCTCGATCTGCGCTGGGACACCCAGGAGCTGACGCGGGGACTCAGGAGTGGCGAGTGATGAGCGGACACCATCAGGCGCTGGCGCTGGTGCTGTTCAGCGTGTTCGTCGCGATCACATTGGCGATCACCACATGGGTGAGCCGTAACCGGCATGGATCGGCGGAGGAGTTCTACGCGGGCGGGCGGCTGTTCTCACCCATGGAGAATGGTTTTGCCATCGCGGGCGACTACATGTCCGCGGCCTCCTTCCTGGGAGTCACCGGGCTCATCGCGCTCTTCGGGTACGACGGGCTGCTGTATGTGGTGGGCTTCCTTGTCGCCTGGCTCGTGGTGCTCTTCTTCGTCGCCGAACTGGTGCGCAACTGCGGGCGGTTCACGCTCGCGGACGTCGTGGCGGCGCGGATGAGCGAGCGTCCGGTGCGGATCGCGGTGGGGACGTCCTCGGTGACGGTGTCCGTGCTGTATCTGGTGGCGCAGATGGTGGGAGCGGGCAGCCTCGTCGCGCTGCTGTTCGGCGGCACGAGCACGGCGGCGCGTGCCTGGACGGTGATCCTGGTCGGCGCGCTCATGGTGATCTATGTGTCGCTCGGCGGGATGCGCGCCACCACCTGGATCCAGATCGTCAAGGCGGTCCTGCTGCTCGGCGGGACGATCGCGCTGACCGTGCTCGTCCTGGTCCGTTTCCACGGGGATGTCGACGGGTTGCTGCGGACGGCGGCGGAGCGCAGCGGGCACGGGGCGGCGTTCCTCGCGCCGGGTCTGAAGTACGGCGGGAACTGGACCGCGCGGATCGACTTCATCAGCCTGGGGCTGGCGCTGGTGCTGGGCACGGCCGGGCTGCCGCACATCCTGTCCCGCTTCTACACCGTGCCGACCGCGCGGGCCGCCCGCCGCTCGGTCGTCTGGTCGGTCGGACTCATCGGCGGCTTCTATCTGATGACGATCGTGCTGGGCTTCGGTGCGGCGGCCGTCGTCGGGCCGGAGGCCGTACGGGAGTCGAACGCGGCCGGGAACACGGCGGTGCCGTTGCTGGCGCTGAAGCTGGGCGGCGGGGCGAATTCCACCGGGGGCACGGTTTTGTTCGCCATGGTCGCCGCTGTCGCCTTCGCCACGATCCTCGCGGTCGTCGCCGGGATCACCCTCGCCTCCTCGGCCTCCGTCGCCCACGACCTGTACGCGTCGTTGCGGCGCCGTCGCGCCAAGCCGCGCAGCGAGGTGGCCGTGGCGCGGGCCGCCGCCGTCGGCATCGGAGTGGTCGCGATCGCGCTCGGACTGGTGGCCCGCGACCTCAACGTGGCCTTCCTGGTGGGGCTCGCCTTCGCGGTCTCCGCGTCCGCGAACCTCCCCGTGCTGATGTACGCGCTCTTCTGGCGCAGCTTCACGACACGCGGCGCTGTCTGGGCGGTCTACGGCGGCCTCGTGCCCGCACTGGGGCTGGTGCTGGTGTCACCGCTGGTCTCGGGGAGCCCCGAATCGCTGTTCCCGGCCGTCGACTTCCAGTACTTCCCGCTGCAGAACCCGGGCATCGTCTCCATCCCGCTCGGCTTCCTCGCGGGCTGGCTCGGCACGGTCACCTCGGCGGAACCGGCGGACGAGGCCAAGCACGCGGAGACCGAGGTCCGTTCACTGACCGGAGCCGGGGCGGTCTGAGGCCGGTGACGCCCCCCTGACGTGGGCGACCCGTTGGGGCGAGGGGGGCCGACGGGGCGAGCTCCCCTCGCGGAGACCTCGCCCCTACAGCGCCACCCACGCGTACCGGTGCTCCGGCCGTCCCGTGTCGCCGTACTTCAGGGAGAGCCGGAGCCGGCCCGCCTGTTCCAGATGGCGCAGATAGCGCTGGGCGGTGGAGCGGCTGAGGCCGGTCCTGGCAGCCACCTCGTGGGCCGAGAGCGGCCGGCCGGCCCGGTGCAGCACCTCGCAGATGAGATCCGTCGTCGGCTCCGAATGGCCGCTGGGCAGCCCGGGCGACGAGGCCACGGGCGCGGTGCGCAGGGCGCCGAAGATGCGGTCGACCTGCTCCTGGCCCGCCAGACCTCGGCCGCCGACGCGGTCGACCGTGCGGCGCAGGGCGGCGTACGAGTCGAGCCGCGTCCGCAGGGCCGAGAAGGTGAACGGTTTGACCAGATAGTGCAGGGCGCCCAGACGCATCGCGGCCTGGACGGTCGCCACGTCTCCCGCCGCCGTGATCATGATGACGTCGGTGCCATGGCCGTGTTCGCGCATGCGGTGGACCAGTTCGAGGCCCGTCTGGTCCGGCAGATAGTGGTCGAGCAGGACCAGGTCGATCCGGGTTCGCTCCACCGCGGCGAGCGCCTGGGCGGCGCTGTGCGCGCGGGCGGCGACCCGGAAGCCGGGAACCTTTCCCACGTACTTGGCGTTGATCTCGGCGACGCGGAAGTCGTCGTCCACGACCAGGACGTCGATCATCGGGCCTCTCTCTCCCTCAAGGCCGGGCGAGCGTTAAGCCCGTGTTTCGGCTCCGCAGTTCTAGCGCGGGCAAAATGAGCACAACAGACTCTTGCAAGCAGAAGTCGTGGTTGCGCCCAGAAGACTGCTGCGGCGCCCCGCACCGCATCTACGGTCCCGGGCCATGAACGCAGACACCAGCCCCGCCATTGAGCTGCGGGGCGCGAGCAAGGCTTTCAGGACCCCGTCAGGGGGTCTGCACACGGCCGTCAGGGACCTGGATCTGACCATCGGGCGCGGCGAGTTCGTCGCCGTCGTCGGACCCACCGGGTGCGGCAAGTCGACGACCCTGACCCTGGTCAGCGGTCTGGAGGAGCCCTCCGAGGGCGAGGTCCTGGTGGCCGGCGCGCCGGTCGCCGGAGTCGGGGACAAGGTCGGTTTCGTCTTCCAGCAGGACGCCACGTTCCCCTGGCGCACGGTCCTGTCCAACGTCATGGCGGGCCCGCGCTTCCGCGGTGTGCCCAAGGCGGAGGCCAAGGAGAAGGCGCGCGAGTGGCTGGCCCGGGTCGGGCTCGCCGCCTTCGAGGACCGCTACCCCCACCAGCTCTCCGGCGGCCAGCGCAAGCGTGTCGCCCTCGCCGCCACCTTCGTCAACGACCCCGAGATCCTGCTCATGGACGAGCCCTTCTCGGCGCTCGACGTGCAGACCAGGGCGCTGATGTCGGACGAGCTGCTGGAGCTGTGGGAGGGCACGGGCGCCTCGGTCGTCTTCGTCACCCACGACCTGGAGGAGTCCATCGCGCTGGCCGACAAGGTCGTCGTGATGACTGCCGGGCCCGCGACGGTGAAGCAGGTCTTCGAGATCGACCTGCCGCGGCCGCGCAAGGTCGAGTCGGTGCGCCTCGAGCCGCGGTTCATCGAGATCTACCGCGAGATCTGGGAGTCCCTGGGCGAAGAGGTCCGCATCACGCGCGAGAGGGGTGCCGCTCATGTCGCCTGAAGTCATCTCCGCGCCGTCTGCGGTCGACACGGCCAAGCCCGACCGCGCCCACTCACGCGCGCGTGCCGTCCGCAGACGCAAGGCCGTCATCACACTGGGCCGCGTGCTGCTGCTGGTCGCCCTGCTCGGCCTCTGGGAAGCGTTGTCACGGGCCAAGGTCATCGACCCGTTCAACTTCTCCATGCCGTCGAAGATCTGGGACCAGATCAACACCTGGGTCATGCACGGCACCGCGTTCGGCTCGCTCGGCGAGCAGATCTGGGTCACGCTCCAGGAGGCGCTGCTCGGCTGGGTCATCGGTGTGGTGGCCGGTGTGCTGCTCGGTATCGCGCTGGGGCGGATCGTCTTCCTCGCCGATCTCCTCGGTCCCTACATCAAGGTGCTCAACTCCATACCCAGGATCGTCCTCGCCCCGATCTTCGTGATCTGGTTCGGGCTCGGACCGGCCTCCAAGATCGCGTCGGCCATCGTCCTGGTCTTCTTCCCGGTGTTCTTCAACGCCTTCCAGGGTGCCCGCGAGGTCGACCGCAATCTGGTGTCCAACGCCCGCATCCTGGGCGCCGGCGACCGCCGTGTGACCCTTCAGGTCGTCATCCCGTCGGCCACATCGTGGATCTTCACCAGCCTCCACGTCAGCTTCGGCTTCGCGCTCATCGGCGCCATCGTCGGCGAGTACATCGGTGCCACCAAGGGCATCGGCCTGCTGGTCGCCCAGTCCCAGAACACCTTCAACGCGGCCGGTGTGTACGCCGCGATGGTCATCCTCGCCGTCGTCGCGCTGGCGGCCGAGGGGCTGCTCACCTTCGCCGAGCGCCGCATCTTCCGCTGGAAGCCGTCGGACTCCGGGCACTGACAGGCCTCTTCCACGCGCCGATCGCCCCCCCCGGGCGCCGGGGGCACCGGACGGCCCCCGCTCAATGCCCCTCGGGGCACCTGTTTCTCACTTCCCGCACCGCCCTCTCACAAGGACGTGAACCGCCATGCGCAAGTCCGCCAGAATCGCCTCCCTCGCCGCGGCCGGCCTGCTCGCCGTCACCTCGCTCACCGCCTGTGCCAACGACGCCGCCACCACCGCCGCGTCCGGATCCGGCAGCAAGGGCGACGGCAAGGGCGAGAAGGTCAAGATCATGGTCGGTGGCCTGGACAAGGTCATCTACCTGCCCGCCATGCTCACCCAGCGGCTCGGCTACTTCGACGCCGAGGGGCTCGACGTGGAACTGCTGAGCGAGCCGGCGGGCGTGCAGGCCGAGACCGCGCTCGTCGCCGGACAGGTCCAGGGGACCGTCGGCTTCTATGACCACACCCTCGACCTGCAGACCAAGGGCAAGAGCGTTCAGTCCGTGGTGCAGTTCTCGCAGGCGCCCGGCGAAGTGGAGATCGTCTCCGACAAGCGCGCCAAGGACATCACGTCGCCCAAGGACTTCAAGGGCAAGAAGCTCGGCATCACGAGCCTCGGCTCCTCGACCGACTTCCTCACCAAGTACCTGGCGGTCAAGAACGGTGTGAACGTCAGTGAGTTCAGCCCCGTCGCCGTCGGCGCCGGTCCGACGTTCATCGCCGCTCTTCAGCAGGGGTCCATCGACGCCGGAATGACCACGGACCCGACCGTCGCCAACGTGCTCAAGAAGAACCTCGGCGCGGTGCTGATCGACATGCGGACGCCGCAGGGGTCGCAGGACGCGCTCGGCGGCCCGTACCCGTCGTCCAGTCTCTACATGCAGACGGACTGGGTGAACAGCCACAAGGACACGGTCCAGAAGCTGGCCAACGCCTTTGTGAAGACCCTGAAGTGGATGTCCGAGCACAGCGCGACCGAGATCGCCGCCAAGATGCCCGCCGACTACTCCCAGGGCAACAAGACGCTCTACGCGAGCGCCATCAAGAGCACGCTGCCGATGTTCACCACGGACGGCGTGATGCCCGAGAACGGCCCGGAGACGGTCGAGAAGGTCCTCAAGGCGTTCAACCCCAACATCAAGAACGCCACCATCGACCTGAGCAAGACGTACACCACGGAGTTCGTGAAGAAGGCCAAGGGCTGAACCGACCGACCGTGACCTCAGGCGCGGGTCGCCCAGACGTAGCGATGCTCCGGGCGGCCCGCGTCGCCGTATTTCAGGGTCAGCGTGGCCCGTCCCGTGCGCTCCAGGAGCTTCAGATAGCGCTGGGCGGTCTGGCGGCTCAGCCCGGTGCGCTCGGCGATCTCCAGGGCGGACAGCGGACCCTCGGCGGTCACCAGGGCGCTGCGTACGAGGTCTGCCGTGGTGGGGGAGTGGCCTTTGGGCAGCCCCGGCTCCGAACCCGCCGAAAGGGCGCCGAAGATCCTGTCCACCTGGGCCTGTTCGGCCTTGCCGCCGCTGTCGAGGGTGCGGCGCAGTACGGCGTACGCCTCCAGCTTGGCGCGCAGGCCCGCGAAGGCGAACGGTTTGACCAGGTACTGGAGTGCGCCGTGCCGCATGGCCGCCTGCACGGTCTGGACGTCTCGGGCAGCCGTCACCATGATCACGTCGGTCTGGTGGCCGCGCCGGCGCATCTCCTGGACGACCGCGATCCCCGTGTCGTCGGGCAGGTAGTGGTCCATCAGCACCAGGTCCAGATGAGGCAGCGTCTCCATCCGGTGCAGCGCGTCGGCCGCGTTGTGCGCCTGGCCCGCCACGTGGAAGCCGGGGACCTTCTCCACGTAGGCGGCGTTGACCCGTGCGACCCGGGTGTCGTCGTCCACGACCAGTACTTCGATCGGCCGGGTCATCGCGAGTCCTCCTCGAAGTTCGGGAGAGATGTTTCCAGGGGCGGTCCCTGGCCTGCTGGTGCCTCCTGAGCGGAGACGAGGTCCCGGCCGGCCGCGGGAACCGGCTGCGCCCCCGGGGCGGGCTCCTCGAGTGCCTCCGGCAGCACCACGGTGAACTCAGCGCCCCCGCCGTCCGCGTCGCCCGCGCGGGCGCTGCCTCCCTGGCGTTCGGCGAGCCTGCGCACCAGGGACAGACCGATTCCGCGCTTGCCGTGCGCCGGGGGCTGCTTGGTCGACCATCCGTCCGTGAAGATCAGCTCCCGCCGGTCGGCGGGGATGCCGGGCCCCGTGTCCCGCACCTTGAGGACCGCCGTACGCCCCTCGGCACGCAAGGCGACCTCCACGCGCGCGTGCGGCGTGCCCGCGACCGCGTCGAGGGCGTTGTCCACCAGATTGCCGACGATCGTGACCAGCCCCCTCGGGTCGATCAACCGGTCCGGCATCAGTGTCCCGTCCGCGATCCACAGGGCCACGCCGCGCTCGGCGGCGACGGTGGCCTTGCCCACCAGCAGGGCTGCCAGCAGAGGGTCGTGGATCTTCTCGGTGACCTGTTCCGCGGTGGCCCGGTGGTCGCCGACCACCTCCCCGACGAACTCCACTGCGTCGTCGTACATCTCCAGTTCGAGCAGTCCCAGAAGCGTGTGCATACGGTTGGCGTGCTCATGGTCCTGGGCCCGCAGGGCGTCGATCAGACCGCGCGTGGAGTCGAGTTCACGGCCGAGCTGCTCCAGCTCCGTGCGGTCGCGCAGGGTGGCGACGGCGCCGCCGTCGTCGGTGGGCATGCGGTTGGCGACGAGGACGCGGTGACCGCGCACGGTGATCAGATCGGTGCCCGTGACGCGTCCGGCCAGCACGTCGGTCGTACGGCCCTCGCCGAGCGCCTCGTCGAGGGACCGGCCGACGGCTTCGTCACCGATGCCCAGCAGACGCTGCGCCTCGTCGTTGAGGAGGCGCACCCGGTCCCTGCGGTCCAGGGCCACGACACCCTCCCTGATGCCGTGCAGCATCGCCTCGCGCTCGGCGAGCAGCGCCGAGATGTCGGAGAAGGCGAGGTCGCGGGTCTGCCGCTGGATCCTGCGCGCGATCAGGTACGCGGCCAGCGCGCCGATCGCCAGGGCCGTACCCGCATACGCGAACAGCCCCGGGATCGCGTGGATCAGCCGGGCCCGCACGCTGTCGTACTCGATGCCCACGGAGACCGCGCCGATGATCGTGCCGTGCGCGTCGCGCAGTGGCACCTTGCCGCGGGCCGAGCGGCCCAGGGTGCCGCTGTCGATCTCCATGACCTCTTTGCCCGCCAGAGCCTCGCTCGGGTCGGTCGAGACGGGATCGCCGACCTTCGTGGGGTCCCGGTGCGACCAGCGCACGTGGTTCATGTTCATCACCACGACGTACTCGGCATGGCTGGCCCTGCGGATGCGCTCCGCCTCGGCCTGCACGGGCCCGTAGGGCGACGCCGGCGTCGACTGCAGATCCTCGGCGATCTGCGGTTGGGCCGCCGTGGTCTGCGCGATCGCGAGGGCCCGGCGCATCGCCTGGTCGTCCAGCAGATGGCTGAGCGGGGCCAGGAACAGCCCGGTGGCGAGCACGGCGACCCCTGCGGCGATCGTCAGCTGCATCAGCAGGAGCTGCGAGAACATCCGCCGCGGCATGCCGAGCCGTCGTCGTCGCGCAGGGGGAGAGGGGCTCATGCGTACGACGGTACGGGGAGGGGTGTGCCCGGCCGTAGGGGGTGTGGCGTGGATCTCCAGAGGGGAGCCGCGAGGGCTGTGACCAGTGCTGTGCCCGTGCGCCGCCGCGCAGGCCTTCGCCTGCGCCTCAGCAGGGCGCGGGGGCGGCGAGGCCCGCCGTACGCAGCTCCCGCACCGACACGACGTCCATCCGCGCCGGCGAACCCAGCACCGAACCGCAGCTCTCCGGGCGCGGCGGCAGACAGGCGCCCTGCGCCACGAGGACCCGCCACACACGGCCGTCCGTATGGGCGACGCTGACCTCCCAGCGCGGTGCGGCACCGTCCGTGCGGACGACGGTGAGCGCGTCCGCGGCGTACTCGCGCGCCGCCGTGCGCACCGCGAGTTCCGCGGCCTGTGCGGGCCGCTCCCAGGCGGAACCGCCACGGCAGCCCTCGACCACGACCCGCCCTTCGCGCACCCCCTGGAGGACCTCCTTGACGTGCGGAGCCTGGGCCCGCCCGTATGCGTATCCGAACGGCAGGACGAGCACGGTGGGCGAGAAGCGGTGGCCGCCGAGATGCGTGACCTCCCAGACGCCGTCCACTCCGGAGGCGGACAGCTCGGTCGCGAGCGGGCGGCCGAGGAGGGCGCAGCAACGGTCCCGCTTGCCGTTGGTGCAGACGAGCGCGAGCGGGTCGCCGGTGTGGGCCCGCCCCTGAAGTGCTGCGTCGAAGGTGTGTGGGTCGCCCATGCCGAGCGCCGCGAAATCCAGGTCGAGCAACCGTTCCGGCACGGAGGTCGTGGCGGAGCGCAGCCACACCTTTCCGGGAACTGTGTGGGCCGCATACACCTGGCGTAGCGCGGGAGTACCGCAGTCGGCGTGCCGGCCGGGGCGGCGGATGAGTGCGATCCGCACGCCGGTGCCCTCGGCGGCCGCTTCGAGGGCGCGGCCGAGCGCCGGGTCCAGGTGGCTCGATGTGAGCGCCTTGGCACCCCAGGGGCCGGGCTGTTCCAGGAGCAGCCAGGTCTTCGCGGTCGCCGCGGTCCCCGCGAGGGGCTCGTCGAGGTCCCGGGACGCGGTCGTGCACGTACTCACAGAGGTGAGCCTAACCTGACTTCGCCGACGGTGACTTCCTGCCGTGCGAACGGGGGCGCATTCGGGGCGCGTCAGGCGTGCGGTGGGAGCGCGAGGGGCACGCCCGGGGAGCGATGTGCAGCCGGATGAGCAACCGGCTCATTTCCGGGTGTGGTTGCACCGTAGGCGCGTGCGGTGCCGAGGACCTTCTCCGGCGTGAGGCCGAAGCGGAGCGGGTCGGCGGTGGCCGCCGCGATCGCCGCCACCCGCAGCCGGTCGATGGGGCAGCTGTACCCGGGCAGCGTTCACCGCACGGCGGGCGACGGTGACCGCGCCGTCCGGGGCGGTGAAGGTGACGCCGCCGCACCCGGCATTGCGGCCGGGTGCGGCGGGCCGCGGTCGTTGGTGCCTCACATCGGCGGGTTGCCGTGCTTGCGCTCGGGCAGGGAGACGTTCTTGGCGCGCAGCATGGCCAGCGACCGGACGAGCACCGCGCGCGTCTCGCCCGGGTCGATGACATCGTCGACGAGCCCGCGCTCGGCGGCGTAGTACGGATGCATCAGCTCCGCCTTGTACTCCTTGATGAGCCGGGCCCGGGTGGCCTCCGGGTCGTCGGAGGCGGCGATCTCCCGCCGGAACACCACGTTGGCCGCGCCCTCCGCGCCCATCACCGCGATCTCGTTCGTCGGCCAGGCGAAGGACAGGTCGGCGCCGATCGAGCGGGAGTCCATCACGATGTAGGCGCCGCCGTAGGCCTTGCGGACCACCAGAGAGATCCGGGGCACGGTCGCGTTGCAGTACGCGTACAGCAGCTTGGCGCCGTGCCGGATGATCCCGTTGTGCTCCTGGTCCACGCCCGGCAGGAATCCCGGCACGTCGACCAGGGTGACGAGGGGGATGTTGAAGGCGTCGCAGGTCTGCACGAACCGGGCGGCCTTCTCCGAGCCGTGGATGTCCAGTACGCCGGCGAGCGCGGCGGGCTGGTTCGCGATCAGGCCCACGACGTGGCCGTCCAGGCGGGCGAGCGCGCACACCACGTTGCGCGCCCACGCCTCGTGCACCTCGAAGAAGTCGCCGTCGTCGACGATCTCCTCGATCACGGCGCGCATGTCGTACGCCTGCTGGGGGTCCGCGGGCACCAGAGAGGCCAGCGCGTCGGTGCGCCGGTCGGCGGGGTCGCCGCTGCGCGCGACGGGCGGCAGCTCGCGGTTGTTCTGCGGCAGCAGGGACAGCAGATGACGGACGTCGGAGAGGCACTCGGCCTCGTCGGCGTGGACGAATCCGGACACGCCCGAGAGCGCCGCGTGCACATCGGCACCGCCGAGCCCGTCGTGGGTGATCCGCTCGCCGGTCACGGCCTGGACCACGTCCGGCCCGGTGATGAACATCTGGGAGGTGCCGCGCACCATGAACACGAAGTCGGTGAGGGCCGGCGAGTACGCAGCGCCGCCCGCGCACGGACCGAGGATCACGCTGATCTGCGGGATCACCCCGGAGGAGCGGGTGTTGCGCCGGAAGATACCGCCGTATCCGGCGAGTGCGGTGACGCCCTCCTGGATCCGGGCACCGGCGCCGTCGCTGAGCCCGACGAGGGGCGCGCCCGCCGCCTCGGCCAGGTCCATCACCTTGTGGATCTTCTGGGCGTGGGCCTCGCCGAGGGCGCCGCCGAAGACCCGGAAGTCGTGGGCGTAGGCGAAGACCGTGCGGCCGTGCACCAGGCCCCAGCCGATCACCACACCGTCGCCGTGCGGTTTGCGGTCCTCAAGGCCGAAACCGGTGGCGCGGTGCCGGCGCAGCGGCTCGATCTCGGTGAAGGTGCCCTCGTCGAAGAGGAGACGGAGGCGCTCCGGCGCGGTGAGCTTGCCCTTGGCGTGCTGACGCCGGGTGGCCTCGGGGTCGGGGCCCCGGCTCAGTTCTTCCTTCAGCCGTTTCAACTCGTCGGTGGAACGGCGCAGATCGGGTTCCGGGGCGAGGGCGAGCAGTTCGTCGAAGGTCGTCATTGCGCCACCGTAGGGGCGGGGCCTCAAAGCCTTCGGCACGTCGCCTGGAGAACGGCTCGACCGCCCCCCGGGCCGCGGCGGTCAGTCCGCCGCGGCCGGGTGCAGGGTCAGGTCCGGGTCGCCGGAGAGAACCGCCTGGTGCAGTTCCTGAAGCGCGGCACAGGGCTCCAGGCCCAGTTCGCGCACCAGCGTGCCGCGCAGCCGCTGGTAGGCCTCGAGCGCCCGCCAGCTGCCGCCGGTGCGGTGCAGGGCACGCATCAGCTGGGCGCAGAAGCCTTCGTGGAGGGGGTGGCGTGCGGCCAGCACCCGCAGTTCGGGCACCACCTCCGCGTGCCGGCCCAGCCGCAGGTCCGCCTCGATGCGCCGCTCCAGGGCGGTGGTGCGCTCCTCGTTCAGTCGCAGCACCTCCAACTCCAGCACAGCGCCGACCGGTACGTCGACCAGGGCCGGGCCCTGCCACAGAGCCAGCGCGCGGCGCAGCAGGTCCGAGGCCGTGCGGTAGTCGCCGAGCTCGAAGGCGGTGCGCCCGCTGTCCGAGAGCTGCTCGAACTCATGGGCGTCGACCTGGCCCGGCTGGACCCGGAGCAGATAGCCGCCGAGCCGGGTGACCAGGACGTCCTTGGCGTCCAGCGGCGGATCGTCCGCGAGGGCGGCGGCGATCTTGCGGCGGAGCTGGAGGATGTACGTCTGCAGGGTGGTGGAGGCGCTGCGGGGGACGTTCTCGCCCCAGATCTCCTCCATCAACGTGGGTACGGCGACGACGCGGTCGGCGTGCAGGGCGAGCAGGGCCAGCAGTTGACGGGGTTTGGCGGCGCTGGGCACCACCGGGACCCCACGCTCGTGCGCGGTGAGCGAGCCCAGGACCTTGATCTCCATGTGTCTCTCCCCCTTGGGCACGGCCGCCCGGTACTCCCGTGGCGGCCCGTTCGGAGTCCGGTCATCGAGACTCGCACCCGGGGACCCGTCCGGCCCAGTGAGTCGCGCATGCGCTCAATCATGAAAATCTCATGGGTCTCCCGTGAACGTGGCACTGCCGACCACGGCGTGGTCCGCCCCAGACTCTCGAAGCACACACCGACGGGTGTTCGAGGCAAGGCAACTGCGTTCGACCCGTCTCGTGTTCGCTCGTGTGAGTGCGTACGTGTCGTCTTCGTTCGTCTCGGATCAGTTCGTCCGGGATTCATCGCTCCCGGACACGTTCATCACAAGGAGCCCTCAATGAACGTCGCAGCAGAAGTCCTCCGATTCGCCGAGCTTGCGGCGCGCACCGGACTGGAGCCGGAGCTCGCGCGGCGCCTCGACGCGGACCCGGAGGCCGTCCTCAGAGAGTTCGGGCTGTCGGCCCGCGAGGCCGAGAGCGTGGTCGACGGGGGCCCGGGCGTCGAGATACTCAGCGGCGTCGGGGCCGAGGCCCGGGCGCGCTGGTGCGTCTGCTGGGCCCCGGGACCCGTCGCCGGGATCAGTGAGTGAGCGGGGTGGAACGTCCCGCCCCCGGCCCCTTCGTGGCGTTCAAGCGCCATGTGCGGGCCGAAGCGGTCCCCGGGGAGGCCGTGTTCGTGTGGTCGGACCAGGGCGTGACGGCGGTCCGGGGGGCCGGGGTGGAGACCCTGGCTTCCCTGCTGGACGGCAGCCGCACGCTCCCCCAGCTGCTGCGGGAGGCCGCGGCGGCGATGCCCGTGGCCGAGGCCGGACGTCTGGTGCGGTGTCTGGCCGAGGCCAACCTGGTCGGATACCGGCCCGACGGCCGGCGCGCGGAGGACGCCGGTGCCGAGGGCCGGTCCGCGGAGGCCTACTGGGACCGTGCCGGTCTCGAGGGCGCCGCGGCCGAGAAACAGGTCCGGGGCACCCCGGTGGCGCTGATCACCGTCGGCGACGTCGACGGCGACGAGGCGCACGCGGTGTGCCGCGCGGCCGGCCTCACCACTGTCCACGCCGACGCCGACGCGCCCTTCGCGCTGGTGCTGTGCGAGGACTATCTGCACCCCGGGCTCCGTTGCCTGGCCGCGCGGCTGCGCGGCCAGGGGCGGCCCTGGCTGCTGGCCAAGCCGTACGGCGCCGAGCCGTGGACCGGCCCGGTGCTCACGCCGGACCGCGACGGGCCCTGCTGGAGCTGTCTGGCGCACCGCCTGCGTGCCCACCGGTGCGCGGAGCTGGAGGTGCAGCGGGCGCTCGGGCTGGACGGCCCGGTGCCCCGGCCCGCGTCGTCGCTCACCGCCGTACGGGCGCTGGGACTGCACAGCGCCGTCCTGGAGGCGTCCAAGTGGCTGGCGGGGATCAGGTGTCCGGAGCAGCAGGCGGTGTGCGCCCTGGACAGCCTCACGCTGCGCAGCACGCACCACCCGGTGACCCGGCGCCCGCAGTGCCCGGACTGCGGAGACCCCGCGCTGGTGGCCGAGCGGACCCGGCGGCCGGTGGTGCTGGTCTCCCGGCCCAAGGCGGCCGGCGGCGGCAGCAACGACAGGGCGCTGTCCGCCGAGCAGATGCTCCAGCGGAACCGCCACCTCGTCGGGCAGCTCACCGGCATCGTGACCGACATCCGGCCGCTGCCCGGGCTGCCCGAGGGGCTGCACGCCTACGACTCCGGCCACAATCTCGCGCTGCGCGCGCACTCGGCGGCCGGGGTGCGCCGGGTGCTTCGGGCGCGCAGCGGGGGCAAGGGCGTCACGGCGGCGGAGGCGCAGGCCAGCGCGCTGTGCGAGGCGGTGGAACGGTACTGCGCGTCCCGGCAGGGCGACGAACTGACCATCAGGGACAGCTGGGCCGGGCTGGGTGACCGGGCCGTCCACCCGAACACGTACCAGCTGTTCCACGAGCGCCAGTACGCCGAGCGGGACCGCTGGAACGCCGCGCACGGACCCTTCCATCAGGTGGGCCGGCCCTTCGACACCGCGGCGCCCACCGACTGGACACCTCTGTGGTCGCTCACCGAGGGCACCCAGCGGCTGCTGCCCACCTCCACCCTCTACTTCGACACCACGCCCTGCGGCGCCGCCGACGGCCTGTGGGCCGACTCCAACGGCAACGCGGCGGGCAGCAGCACGGAGGACGCCGTGGTGCAGGGCTTCCTGGAGCTGGTCGAGCGGGACGCGGTGGCGGTGTGGTGGTACAACCGGCTGCGGCTGCCTGCTGTCGACCTCGACGCGTTCGACGAGCCATGGCTCGCCGGGCTGCGGGACGCGTTCGGCAGGGCCGGCCGTACGGTGGAGGCGCTCGACCTCACCACCGATCTCGGCGTACCGGTCATCGCCGCGGTGTCCAGACCCGCGGGCGACGCGGAGCCCGACTTCGTGTGCGGCTTCGGGGCGCACTTCGACCCGCGGGCGGCGCTGCGGCGGGCCCTGACCGAGGCGGCGCAGCTGCTGCCCGCGCCGCAGCCGATGCCCGGCGGCACCGCGCTCGCCCAGCCCCAACTGTGCCCGGATCCAGGGCAGTCGGCACGAGGGCCCGGCGACTGGCCCGACTACCGGCGGCGCGAGGACCTGCTGGCGGACATCGAACACATCCGCGCGCTGGTGACCCGGCACGGGATGAACCTGCTGGTCCTCGACCAGACCCGGCCGGACGTGGGTATTCCGGTGGTGAAGGTCGTGGTACCCGGACTACGACCGTTCTACGCCAGATTCGGGCCGGGACGGTTGTACGACGTGCCGGTGCATCTCGGCCATCGGGAGCGTCCCCCGACGTTCGAGGAACTGAACACCGTCCCCCTCCCCGTCTAGTACGTCTGCATTCGTCAGACATCCCCTTGGTCGTGTTGTTACGGCCTATAGTTCAGCCACAGATCTTCCCGAATCCCACACATGGATTCAGCGCGGGGCGGGTCTCAACCGGTGCTGTTTCCGGCCAAGTTGGAGGCGCGCTCCGCGTTCGGGCGGGGGAGGATCCGGATTGGGGGAATGTGTGATGCGGAGCCCTGTGACCGGGGCGAGACGGCTGGGGGACCGATCGGAGGTGCCGGCGCCGCGACTGGCGCAGGGCATCAGCATCACCGTCATCTCTGGTTTCGGCGTCATCACGATGCTGAACGTCCAGGACGCAGTGCCGACCGGAGCTCTGCTCGGCGTCTGCCTGGGTGCGGTGCTGGTGCTCTACGCCGTGCAGTTCATGGTCGCGTCGTCCAGCGCCCGGCAGTGGTCCACCCGCCGCCGGGTGCTCGCACTGTGCATCCAGGCGTTGCTCACCTACGTGCCCATGGTGCGGTTCGGCGTCGCCTGGGGGAGCATGGCCGGCCCGTTGGGCGGATCGATTCTCCTGCTCTTACCTGCGCGGTTGGCCTGGACGTGCTACGGCGCGGTGGTTCTGTCGATCCTCGCCTGGTCGGCGTCCGAGCGCGTACCCCCCCTGGAGCTGGGCTACTTCACCATCTCCACGGCGCTGACCGGACTGGTCGTCTACGGACTGACCCGCCTCACCGACCTGGTCCGCGAAGTGCACGCCACGCGTGCTGAGATGGCCCGGATGGCGGTGACGCAGGAGCGGCTGCGGTTCGCCCGCGACCTGCACGACCTGCTGGGCTACAGCCTGTCCACGATCACGCTGAAGAGTGAGCTGATCCACCGTCTCATCCCCGCCAACCCCGACCGGGCGCGGGAGGAGGTCGCCGGGGTGCTCGGCGTCTCCCGCCAGGCCCTGGCCGACGTACGGCTGGTGGCCAGCGGCTACCGGGAGATGTCGCTGGAGGCCGAGGCGGCCTCGGTCGCCGAGGTGATGGCGGTGGCGGACGTCCGGGTCGAACTGGACATCAGCTGCGGGAGACTGCATCCGCTCGTGGATACGGTGCTCGCCACTGCCCTTCGGGAGGGTGTGACGAATATCCTCAGGCACAGCAAGGTCCAGTCATGCATCATCACGGCGGTCGTGGAGGGGGAGATGGTGCGGCTGACGCTGCTCAACGACGGGGTGGTGCCGCAGCGGACGCCCCGGCTCGCCGGTGGCGCCAGTGGCAGCGGGCTGGGGAACCTGCGCACCCGGCTCGGCCAGATCGGCGGCCGGCTGACCGCGTGCAGCGCCGAGGACGGGCGGTTCCGGCTGGTGGCCGAGGCGCCCGTGAAACCCGTCACCGCCGACGGTCCGGCCGGCGCGTCCGTGGGCTGAGGCGCGCCTGCGAGTTGTCCGGCGGAACTTCCGGGGGGACTTCCGGGGGAAAAGGGGGAACGAATGCTGTCGGTGCGGGTTCTGCTCGCCGAGGACGTCCACATGATCCGCGGAGCGCTGGTGGCGCTGCTGGAACTGGAATCGGACCTGCAGGTGGTCGCCTCGGTGGACCGGGGCGACCTCATCGTGAAGACTGCGCTGGAGGTGCGCCCCGACGTCGCCGTCATCGACATCGACCTCCCCGGCACCGACGGGCTCACCGCGGCGGCGGAACTGCGCACCAAGCTGCCCGAGTGCCGCAGCCTGATCCTCACCAGCCTGGGCCGCCCCGGTACCCTGCGCCGTGCGATGGCGGCGCAGGTCTCCGGCTTCTTACTGAAGGACTCGCCGCCGGACCGGCTGGCGCAGGCGGTGCGGACCGTCGCCGGGGGCGGGCGCGTGGTCGACCCCGAACTTGCCCTCACCGCCTGGGAGGCGCCGGACAACCCGCTCTCGCCACGTGAGACGCAGGTGCTGCGGCTGGCGGCGCGAGGGGCCGACGCGGCCGAGATAGCCGAGCAGCTGTTCCTGACTCCGGGGACGGTCCGCAACTATCTGACCGCCATCGTCGACAAGCTGCACGCCCGCAACCGGGTGGACGCCATTCGGATCGCCGAGGAGGCGGGGTGGGTTCCGTAGGACGCCGTGGGCGTCCGGCGGTGGGTGACAGGTGGTGTGCGGCCTGCCGCGGGTTCCCCGCGCTCCTTGTGCTCGCTATCGCGCCGTTGTCCCCTCGTCTTCCGCCAGGGGCCCCGCGTTGAGGGCCGAGAGGGTGCCCGCCAGGTCGACCGCGTTGGTGTGGGGGCCTCGGCACATGGTCAGGCAGCGGGGACCCCTTCTGCCGCCCATGCGGCGCAGGAACGGTGTGAGGACGGCCTTGGGGCCGATCTCCACGACATGGGTGGGGCGTTGTGCGCCGAGCAGGGCGCGGGCCGCGTCGGCGAACCTCACCGGTGAGGTGATCTGCCGGCCCCAGTACGCGGCGTCCAGCGGGCCGTCGTACGCGCGGCCGTACACCGTGGAGTAGAACGGGATCTCGGGCGCCGCGGTGGGCAGCCGGCGGGCCAGCGCCTCGAAGCGCGGCGTCACGGGCTCCATCAGGGGTGAGTGGAAGGCGTGCGTCACCTTCAGGAAAGTGCTGGCGATACCGATGTCCGCGAGCCGTCGGCATGCCCGCTCCAGGCCCGCGATGTCGCCCGACAGCACGGTGGCCCGGGCCGCGTTGATCGCGCCGATGGACACCCCGGGCTCCATCGTCGTCGCCTCGGCTGCCTCGAAGGGGTTGGCGCAGGTCGCCATCATGCCGCCGCCCGCCGGCAACTGCTGCATGAACGAGCCCCGTGACGCGACCAGTTCAGCCGCGGCGGCCAGCGGCAGCGCCCCGGCCACGGTGGCCGCCGCGAACTCCCCGATACCGTGCCCCAGCACGGCCACCGGTCGCACGTCCTCCTCCAGCAGGGTCATGGCCAGCGCATACCCCACGGCGAACAGCGCGGGCTGGGCGAGCGCGGTCTCGTGGACCAGCGGGTCCCCTTCGAGCACCAACTCCACGACGGAACGGCCGACATGAGGCCCCAGCGCCTCGTCGGCCTCGGTGAGGTGATGCCGGTAGGCCGTGCAGTGCCGGTGCAGTCCCGCCGTCATCCACGGGTGCTGGGGGCCCTGTCCGGTGAAGACGAAGGCGGTATGGATCCGGCCGTCGGGCCGCGCCGCGCTGTCCCGGTCGGCCAGCCGGCGGGCGAGGTTGCGGATCGTGAGGTACGCCCAGACCTCCACGGGATGGTCGGGCAGCGGGCCGAACGCCTCCTCCGCGTCGCCGTACAGGCCAAGAAGCGCCACGGAGTCCAGACCGCACTCGATCAGCGGCATGTCCTCGCGTACTTCCCGGCGGACGTGCTCGGCGACCCGCTCCGTGAGCCACTCGACATAGCCCTGCTCGTCCGGCAGACCTCGCCCCGATCCGCTCACCTTCTGCTCCTTTCGGACACGTTCACCGCCTGCCCGCCGTGCCGGACCGCCGCTCGGCCGCGGGCACCAACTCTTCGTCGAGCCGCTGGTACAGGGGCTGGATCCCGCCGTTGAGGAAGAGCCGGCGCGTCGCCGCCCGCTCGACCTTCCCGCTGGTCGTGCGCCGGATGGTGCCCGGCCGTACGAGCAGCACTCCGTCCACGCTGACCTCGAACTCCTCGGCCAGACACCGCCCCACGTCGGCGGCGATTCCGGCGAGATCGAGGTCGTACCGCTTGTGCGTGCGCAACTCCTGTACCAGCACGATCCGTTCGCGCTCCCCGGGCACCGAGAAGGCGGTGCCCGTGCCGAACAGCGAGCTGATCCGCTGCACGGCGTGCTCCAGGTCCTGCGGGTACAGATTGCGGCCCGCGAACACGATCATGTCCTTGAGCCGGCCCGTGACATGGAGCCGGCCGTCGATGACGGTGCCCAGGTCGCCGGTGCGCAGGTATCCGCCCTCGCCGTCCGCGGTCACGGCCTCGAAGGTCTCGGCCGTAGCGGACCGGTCGCGCCAGTAGCCCCCCGCCACCCCGGCGCCCCGGACCCAGATCTCCCCGACACCGCCGTCCGGCAGCACATGCAGCGACTGCGGGTCGACGATCCTCACCTCGCCTCCCGCCGGGCGGCCGCAGGCGACCAGCGTCCGCTCCGGGCGGCCCGCGCCGGGCTCCCGCAGCGTGTTGCGCTCCAGTGCCGCGCCGTCCACGGCCCGCATCTCCGGGCTCGTGCCGGTCCGCTCGCCGGACACCAGCAACGTCGCCTCGGCCAACCCGTAGCAGGGCATCAGCGCCCCGGGGCGGAGCCCGGCGGTGGCGAACCGCTCGGCGAAGGTCCGGCACGTCGTGGCGGAGACGGGCTCGCCTCCTGTGACCGCTGTCCGCCAGCCGGACAGGTCCAGCCCCGCCAGCTGTTCGTCGGTCACCCGGCGCACGCACAGCTCGTAGGCGAAGTCCGGGGCGCCGCTGACGGTGATGCCGTACCGGCCGATCGCCTCCAGCCAGCGCGCCGGCCGCTTCAGGAACGCCTCGGGTGACAGCAGCACGGAGGTGCCGCCCAGCCACAGCGGGAGCAGCAACTGGCCGACCAGACCCATGTCGTGATGGAACGGCAGCCAGCCGCCGATCCGCTCACCCGGCGCGGTCCCCAGGGTCTCGTCGATCGCCCGCAGGTTCGCGAGCAGGTTGCGGTGGGTCACCACCACGCCGCGCGGGGTGCCGGTGGAGCCCGAGGTGTACTGGAGGTAGGCGACCGTGTCGGGGGACAGGTCGGGCATCCGCCAGGGGCTGCGCACGGGCACCGCGTCGGCGGCCAGGCAGGGCACGGAACCGTACCCGCAGGCGGCCAGCAGCCGCGAGACGTCGGGCGCCTGCGCGGCGTCGGTGAACATCGCGCAGGGCGCCACGTCCTTGACGATGCCCGCCACCCGGACGGCGTGGTGACGGCCGCCGCCGGTGGGCGGGGCCGGGACGGCGATGGCACCGGCGTACAGACATGCCAGGAGCGACACGGCGAACTGGCGACGCGAGGTGTGCATCAGCAGCACCCGCTCACCCAGGGCGCCCCGCGTCTGGAGCCAGCCGGCGAGTTCCCGGGCGGAGGCGTCCAGGCTGCGGTACGAGACCGGGCTCGGCCGTCCGCGTTCGTCGCTCTCCGGAAGCAGCAGCAGTGCCTCGCCTTCCGGGGTCTCCTCGACTCTGTCGCGTATCAGTTCGACGAAGGTCTGGTGCTCGGTCATTCGGGGTCCCCCTGGCAGATCGTCGGTGCGGGCGCCCGACCCGTCTTCGTGCGCCCGGAACCATCCTGATTCCGAACGTAAGGCGCGACTCCTAGAGGCAAGCTCGACGCGGGCTGCCCACGCGGGGGCGGGCTCAGGCGCGGGACCAGCCGACCGGCGGTCGGGGGCGGGGGCGTCCGGCGCCCCAGCGGGCCCGCCCCGCAGGTTCGTCGAAGGCACCGGTCGTTTCGTCGGGGGCACCGTCGTGACCTGCTGTGTGCCTGAGGCGGGCGAGCAACACCGCGGTGACCGCCGCGAGTTCCTCCGGGGTGGGGTGGCCGCGGACTATGGCCAGGGACAGGGGGGATTCCATGGGCCGAGGCTGGCCCCGGCCGCTCGAGAGCCGCTCGTGGATCGGTGCGCCGCTTCCCTGAGCCGGTACCCCGTGCCGCGGTTGGGCGCCCGGTCGCGGCCGGGCAGGTGCGACGGCGCGGCTGATGGCCTGCGGCCGCCCGCGGGGCGCGGCGTCACCCGTGCTCGAGCGGGCCGGCCTGGACTTCCGTCACCTCGGCCGCGCCGGGCAGCTTGGAGCGGCGGTCCAGGTAGCCGGACGTTGCCAGGGCCCGTGCGCAGGCCTCCGGGGTCCGCCACCACAGGATGCCCGTATAGGCGCGGGGATCGACCACCGAGCGCAGCAGGTCGCTGCCGCCGTAGCCCTCGGCGGTCACGCACTGGCCGACGAGCGCGCCGAAGTCCACCTCGAAGCGCGCCGGTTCGCCGGCCACCACGGCGCGTATCAGCACCAGGCGCGCCGCCTCGGTGAGCGGCACCGCGTCGGGCATGTGGCCCACGCTCACGCAGAGTTCGTGTTCGATCTCGGTCAGCTCCGTCACCGTGGCGAGATGCGGCAGGAAGCTCTCGTCGTGCGTCGCCCGCAGCAGCGCGTCCATCCCGCGCCACTGGTCCAGGCGGACGAATCCGCTGTCCGGTCCGAGCAGCCGCAGGGTGATCCCGCCGTCGAAGCCCTTCAGGCCCTCGCGGTGGCGCGCGTAGGCGCGCACGGCGGCCGTCGGCGCCTCGCCGGGGTCCGCTGTCGTCAATCGCTGCACGACGGTCACCCGGTCCAGGAGATCACGCTGGGGCATCGGTCCGGCTCACCTTCCCCTCCTGAATCTCCCGCGTGCACGCTCGCCCCCTTGCGTATGCGCTCCCCAAGTCGACCAGGCGTCGCTCGAATCCCACTCGAACGCCACTCGGGACCGGCGGTCACGAGGGTTCCTCGAGGACCCGCCGAGCCCGTGCGAGGACCCTCCTTCTCCCGGCGAACCGCCGGGACAACCGAAGGGAAGGGACGTTCATGACCATCACCGACGACGTCGGCCGGCTCACCGCGGACACCGGGCGCACGTTCGCCCGCCTCGCGGTCGACCGCCTGGTCAGGCCGGTCTGGTATGCGCTCGTCGCCTACGGCGGCATGTGGCTGGGCGGCGTCGACTTCGACGCCGCCGGCAAACCCGTACCGCGCCGGCCGGTCGCCCAGGACTCTCCGGAGCCTGCCTGGGAGAACTTGAGGGCCTCTTGAGTCACGCCGGTTAGGCAGGGGCTCGAGCGGGACGGATCGAGGACGGAGACAGCCATGACCACGATGGTGAACAGGGCGGAGCCCGCCGAGTGGGCCGTGCTGGAGCGTATAGCGCGGCTCGAAAACGAGCTCGGTGATCTCGACGACCCCGGCAACCCCCTGGGCGCGGATCACTTCCTCGCCGCCGACGGACGGCAACGCCTGCTGCCCGCGGGCGAACGGCTGCTCGACGACTTCGGGCTCAACGCCGAGTTCGTCCCGCGCGAGCTGGGCGGCCGGCTCGACCGGCTGGACGTGCTCGCCCGGGTGCTCCGGGCGGTCTTCCGCCGGGACGCGGCCCTCGGGCTCGGCTACGGGATGACCTCGTACCTGGCGGCGGTCATCGTGTGGGCCGACGGCACCGGGCAGCAGCGGCGGGGGACCGCCGAACTGCTGCTGTCCGGCGGCCGGATGGCCGGTGCCTACCCCGAGCCCGCCCCCGGCAACGACTTCCTGCACAACCGGCTCACCGCCACCCGGGTCTTCGGCGGCCACAAGCTCGACGGCCGCAAGGAGGCCCTCAACAACGCCGCGCGCGTCGACTCGCTCGTCGTGTTCGCGCACACCCCCGAGGCCGGGGACGACGCCCATACGGCGTTCCTGCTCCCCGGTCCCGGGGCGGCCGGCCCCGGGGTCGGCCTGCTGCCCAGGCGCCGCACCAGCGGCATCCGCGGCTGCGTCATCCAGGGCCTTGAGTTCACCGGCCACCGCATCGGCACCGACCGGCTGCTCGGCGCCGAGGGCGGTGGAGCGCGGCTCGCGGAACGGGCCTTCCCCGTCACCCGCAGCACCGGCCCCTCGATGGCGCTGGGCTGCGCCGACACCGCGCTGCGCACCGCCGTCGCCTTCGCCCGCGCGCACCGCGCCCGCAGCCGTGCCTCGCTGCACAGCGCACGTACCCGGTCCGCGCTCGTGGACGCCTTCGCCGACCTGCTGGTGTGCGACTGCCTCTCACTGGTCGCCACCCGGGGGGTACACCTGCTGCCGCGCGAGAGCCGCACCCTGAGCGCGGTCGTGAAGTACCTGCTGCCCACGATCCTCACCGAGATGGTGTACGACCTGTCGGTCGTCCTCGGCGCCGAGTCGTACGCCACCACCGGCAGCTACGGGATGTTCCAGAAGGCGGCCCGGGACCTGCCGATGATCGGACTCGGCAGCGCCGGGACCGCCGCCAGCAGGTCGGCCATCATCGAACACCTGCTGCGGGTGCCCGACCCGGCCGGGTCACCGGGGTCGTCCGACGCCTGTGACCGGTTGTTCCGCCCGCACGACCCCGACCTGCCGCCGGTGCGCCCCGACGAGCTGACGCTGCCCGCCGAAGGGGACTCGCTGCTGGCCTCGCTGCCCGCCACGGTGCGCAGCGCCCGCGCCGCGCACGGCGAGTTCGCCGGGGCGCTGGGCGAGGCGGCCGAGGCACTGGCCACCGAACTACGGCTGTTGCGCGAGGACTGTGTGCACCTCGCGGGGCGCCCGCCGGCCGGCGGCCTCAGCCCGCGGGTCTACGCGCTCGCCGACCGCTATGCGCTGATCGCCGCGGGAGCCGCCTGCCTCGGCGTATGGCGCCACGGCGCAGGCCCGGGCGGCGGCGGGCTGCTCGCCGACCCGGCCTGGGCCGCCATGGCGCTGGCCCGCATCGTGGGCCGGCTGGACCGAACCGCCGTACGCGCCCCGGAAACCGGTGCCGAACACCTGCTCACCGAGGTGCTGGACCGCTTCGACGACGCCCGCAGTTACGACCTGTACGCCACCCCGATCGGCCGATGAAGAGACATAGAGAGGCACACCCATGGACCACACCGCAGCGGCGTTGACCGTGCTCGTGGAGGAAGCGGCACGGACGCTCGACCGGCCGCCCGCCCGGCTCACCCCCGAACAGCACCTCCAGCACGACCTCGGCTTCGACTCGGTGATGCTGCTGCAGCTCAAGGGCCGTCTGGAGACACGCTTCCCGGCGCTGCGCGACGTGTCCCTGCCCGACCTGCTGCTCGGCGTCCGGACACTCGGCGCGCTGGCCGACCGGCTGGAGCGCATGACCGGGCTGCCGGTGGCGTGATGAGGCCGCTGCGCAACCGCGGTCCCGCGGACTCATGGCTGCCGGTACGCCGCGAGGTCGAGTCCTCCGGTACGTCGGTCGTCTACGCGGCCGTGGCCGACTGGCTGCCCGACGACCTGGAGTGGCCCGGCCTCGCGGCCGCCCTCGGACGCGACCACAAGCGGCTGTCGGAGATGAACCACGTCCCCAACCGGTCCCGCTTCGTCGCCTCCCGGCTGCTGCTGAAGTCGGCTGCCGCGGCAGTGCTGCGCACCTCGCCGGACGAACTGGAACTGGCCTACAAGCCCGGCGGCCGCCCCCATCTGCGCGGTGTGGACCAGCTGGATGTCAGCATCAGCCACACCGAGGAACTGCTCGTGGTGGGGCTCACCCGCAACGGCCGCATCGGCGTCGACGCGGAGAACGCCGACCGCCGGATGCTGGGCCTCGGCACCGAGCGGCAGGTGTGCACCCCGTACGAGCTGGAGGCGGTGGAGAGCGTTCCGGGCGAGCTGCGCAACCGCGAACTGGTGCGCCTGTGGACGCTCAAGGAGGCCTACAGCAAGGCCATCGGACAGGGCCTCAGGTTCCGCTTCACCGAGTTCGGCTTCACGCCGGAGGACCGGCAGGTGCAGATGCTGCGGCCCGACGGCACCCCCGGGGCGGGCTGGGAGTGGTCCTTCCACAGCTGGCTCGTGGACGACTCGTACACGGTCAGCGCCGCGGTGTACGACCCCGGGTTCGGGGGCCGCGAGTCCGCCGGGGCCCGTCCACTGCTGCCCGTCGTACCCGATCCCCGGTCGAGCGGGCGTTGAGCAGCCTTCCAGGTGGTGCGGTGACTCTCGGAGCCCCGCACCCGCCGAGCGGTGCGGGACCGAAGGAGGGTACGGGTGCATCGATACCTCGCGGTGCGGCCGAAGGCCCACGGGGCCGGGACTCGGCTGCTGTGCTTCCACCACGCGGGCGCGGGCGCCATGGCCTTCGCCGGCTGGCGGCAACGGGTCGGACCGGACGTGGACGTTCTGGCGGTGCGGCTGCCGGGACGGGAGACACGGCTGCGCGAGCCGCGGATCACCGACGCCGGGCAACTGGTCGAGGAGCTCCAGCAGGACCTCGGGCCGCTGCTGGAGGAGCCGTACGCCCTCTACGGGCACAGCATGGGCGCGCTGGTCGCCTACCGGTTCGCCCTGCACCGGGTCGCGGCCGGGCTGCGTCCGCCGCGGCTGCTGCTGGTCGGGGCGTGCAGCGCCCCGCAGCTGCCCTCGGACCTGCTGGACCGGGCCGACCTGGACGGCCTCACCGACGAGCAGTTGATGGAGGCGATGGCGGACGAGGAGAGCATGCCCGAGGTGCTGCTGCGGCGGCCGGACTGGCTCCGTAACACCCTCGAGACGCTGCGGGCCGACCTGCTGCTGGCCCGCGGTCTGCGCGTCGCGTCGGTCCACCCGCTGCCGTGTCCCGTCCGGGCGTTCGCCGGACGGGACGACCGCATGGTGACGGTGGAGGAGGTACGCGCCTGGGAGCACTTGACCGGCGCGGGCTTCCGGCTGCGGACCGTCCCCGGCGCGCACTTCTTCGTCCGCGGGCGTGAGGTGCCGCAAGCCGTCGGGCAGGCGCTGCGCTCCGCGGCGCCGGTGACCGCCGGCTGACCACATCTTCCCGAAGGAGTTCTGCGGATGGACATCAGCGTCCTCGGCCCGTTCCGGGCCACTCTCGCCGGGGTGCCGGTGCACCTCACCGCCGTCAAGCCGCGCAAGGTCTTCGCGCTGCTCGCCCTGCAGGCCGACGAGGTCGTCTCCGTCGCCTCCCTGGTGGAGGAGGTGTGGGGGGAGAGCCCGCCCCGCAGCGTGCAGACCACGCTGCAGACGTACATCCTCCAGATCCGCCACGTCATCGCGGCGGCGCTCGGCGAGGAGGAGGCCGAACTGCCGCACGGCGCCAAGAGCGTGCTCGTGACCGAGCCGGGCGGCTACCGGCTCGACACCCAGGGCGGGCTCATCGACGCCCGCGAGTACGACGCCCTGGCGTCGGTCGGCCACCGGGCCCTGGAACAGGGCGACTGGGCCGAGGCGTCGTCGTACTTCGGCCGTGCGCTCGCCCTGTGGCACGGCAGGGCACTGGCGGACGTGCAGTGCGGGGCGCTCCTCGAGGTGGAGGCCACCCGGCTCGACGAGTCACGGATGAGCGTTCTTCACGGCCGAATCGAGGCGGACCTGAGGCTGGGCCGTCACCATGAGCTCGTCGGCGAGCTCTCCGGACTGGCCGCCCGGCATCCGCTGCACGAGGGCCTCCACGAGCAGCTGATACTCGCGCTGTACCGCGCGGGCCGGCGCAGCGATGCGCTGGAGGTGTACCGGCAGCTGCGGACCGCGCTCAACCAGAGCCTCGGTCTCGACCCCTCGCCCGGCATCGAGCATCTGCACCGTGCGGTGCTCGACTCCTCACCCCACCTCGACCCGGTCGGTGCGTCCCCGGGCGGCACCCGGCTGCTGGCCAGTCAGTACTGACCGCACCGGCCACTCCGACCAGCTTCCCCGCAGTCCCCACACCCTGCCGAAGGACCACCGAAAGGAACCATCGTGAGCGACATCACCCTGGCCGAGCTCGGCGAGCTGCTCCTCGAATGCGTCGGCGCTCCGGAGGAGGGCATGGAGTTCGAGGGCGAGGAGGCCCTGGACACCCCCTTCCTGGAGTTCGGCTACGACTCCCTTGCGCTGCTGCAGGTCACCAGCGTGATCAACCGCAAGTACGGCATCGTTCTCGACGACGACGCCGTCGCCGAGGCCGAGACTCCGCGCATGCTGCTGAACATGATCGCGGTCGCGCCGAGGGCCGGGGCGGTCCGATGACCGCTGCGCCCGGGAGGCACACGAGTGTGCCGGGCTCCTTTCCGGAGGGCAGGCGGGTGCTGGTCACCGGAGGCACTCGCGGCATCGGCAGGGCGACGGCGCTGGCCTTCGCCCGGGCCGGTGCCCGCCTCGCCGTCGCCCACCGCGGCGACGGCGAGGCCGCCGACCGGCTCACCGGCGAACTGACCGCGCTCGGCGCCGACTTCACCCTGGTCGCGGGCGACCTGACCGCCCGCCCCGGCGCCGAACGACTGGCCGACGCGGTCCGCGACCGCTTCGGCGGCCTGGACGTGCTGGTGAACAACCTAGGCGTCGACGGACACATCCCGTTCGAGAAGCTGGCCGAGGACGAGTGGCACCGCGTCCTCGACCACAACACCACCTCGGCCTACCTGGTCACCCAGGCCGTACTCGACCTGCTCGGCGAGGGCGCGTCCATCGTCAACATCGGCGCGTCGGTGGCCCTGCGGGGACGTCCGATGGGCGTGCACTACAGCGCGTCCAAGGCCGCACTGGTCGGCTTCACGCGCGCGCTCGCCAAGGAACTGGGCGGCCGGGGCGTCCGCGTCAATCTGGTCGCGCCCGGCGTCACCGAGACCGATGACGAGGGCCTGCCGCCGCAACTGGTCGCCCGTCTCACCGGGCTGACCGCACTCGGCCGCCTCGGCCGTCCCGAGGACGTCGCCGGGGCCGTGCTGTACCTGGCCGGGGACTCGGCCGCCTATGTCACCGGCACCACCATCGAAGTAGACGGAGGAATGTAATGCCGTACGCCGCCATCACCTACCGGGTGAAACCCGGTCACGAGGAGGAGATCGCCGAGATCTTCGCCGGCTTCCAGCGGGTCGACAGGCCCGACTTCGCCGGTGACGACGGCGACGCGGCCGGGCGGCTGCTCGGCACGGGCGTGTTCATCAAGGACGACGTCCTCGTCCGAGTCATCCACTACGAGGGCGACTTCGCGGCGATCGGCCGGCACATGGCCGCGCAGAAGGGGGTGCACATCCTGGAGACCAAGCTGGCGCCGTACCTCGCCGAGGCGCGGAAGGCCGACACGACGACGCCCGAGGGGTTCGCCGCACACTTCCGCGACGCGACCATGCGGACGATCGCCCAGCTCACCGTGGACACCCACCCGGCGGGGGCCGGCACGTCATGACCGTGTTGGAGGGCGTCCTCGGGGTAGCCGCCCTGGTGGGCAGCGGCGTGACGGCGGGGGTGCTGTTCGCCGTGGCGCTGAGCGTGCTTCCGGCGCTGTTCGCGATGGAGACCGGAACGTACGTGTACGCGCACAAGCTGCTAGGGCGGAACTGGGATCCCACGATGCCGGTGATCGTGCTGAGCAGCACCCTGGTCAACACGGTGCTCGCGGTGGTCGGCCACGGAGTGGCGCGTGCGCTGTTCGCGGTCGCCGCGGTGCTGCTGCTGGGGGTCTCCGGGGTGTCCCATCTGTGCAACGTGCCCATCAACCGGCGGGTGAAGTCCATCGCCGACCCCGCCCGTATCCCGGCCGACTGGGAGGACCCGCGTCCTCTGTGGCGCCGGTGGCACTACCTCCGTACGACCCTGGCCGTGCTGGCTCTCGCGGTGACGGCGGCGGCGGTCACGGCGCTGTGACGCGCCGGCCGGGCGTCGCCGTCGGCGGGCGGGCGCGGAGCCAGGCGCCGACCGCGCCCGCCTTCCCCCGACTCCCGGTGCTGCAAGAGCCGGGGACCCGTGTCGCCGCGGTCGGCACGACTCTCTCGGCTCCCCAAGACGGCGGAGCGATCGGAGCGACGCAGGCCGCGGCGCGTGCCGCCCCGAGCCGTGCCGGCGTCGCCGCGACCGGAGGGCCTGGTGGTCCTCCGGGAGATTCCGTCGCCCCGGTCGGCGTGACTGCCCGCGGTACGACGGGGCCCGCGCGGCCGCGCCCCGCGGGAACGGGACGCGGCACGTGTCCGCCCGCAGCGGCCGATGTCTCGGCGCGGGACCGAGGGCGCGCCGGACAGGGACGGCCCCGACCTCAGCCCCCGGCGTGGCCGCGCCCCCCATGAATCCGCAGGTGCACACGGCGTGGGGGGGGGGGGCGCGGGGAGCGGGGGGGGGGCCCCGCGGGGGAGCTCGAGCCCCCGCGGGGGGGGCGCGCCCGCCGGGGGCCGGAGGG